>NZ_JALBGZ010000696.1:0-3256 GCF_023006515.1 Bradyrhizobium sp. PRIMUS42 | reverse complement strand
CATCCCATCAGGCTGACGCGATCGCGCGCCACCCAGCTCTGCTTCATCAGCCAGGCGCGCGATGCTGCCACATCGGTGACGCGCTCGCGCCGCGCCTTGACGTGCATCTCCTTGACGCGGCATTGCGGCCCGAGCTCCCGCGAGCCGTAGCTGTCAGGCAAGAGCACGGCATTGCCCGCCCTGAGCAGGCGCTCGGCCCAGTCGCGATAGCGCGCCAGCACGGGATCGGAATGGCCACTGAGCCCGCCGCAACCATGCAGCGCGATCACGGTCGGAAACGGGCCTGCGCCCTCGGGCTTGTAGAGCTGCGCATGGAGGACGCCCGACGCCAGCGGAATGTCGACCGGTTGCGGCGCCGGCGCGGCGCGCGCGGCCGACATCAGCAACGTCAGGAACAGAGTGGTTAATCGAAGGCGCATCGGACTCTGCCGTAGGTGGTACCGGAACCAGCGACCCTTCGCGCAAGCACTATCACGCGGAAACGGCGGCAAAACATCACAAACCGGTGGGTTTACCGGGCGGACAAGCCGCCCTATCTATGCTACATCCCGTCCACCACATCGTGCCCTCCAAGGTTTTCCGCGGAGAGGCCTTCCACGGAGACTTTCGACCGTGCTGAACAAGTTCGGCCCCTCGGGCCATGGCGAAGCGCAGGTGCAGTATCTCGACGGCGACTTCCGCGTGATCTCGCCGGGGACATTCGTGCGCTGTGCCATCACCGACACGCGGATTCCGCTGGACGAGCTGAAGTACTGGAGCGTGGATCTGCAAGAGGCCTACGCTACCCCGGCCGCCGTGCTGCAGCGGCATTTTCCCGGTGCGCCGAAACCGCAGCAATCGTGATCCTTCGGCGCTCGTAGGGTGGGCAAAGGCGCAACGCGCCGTGCCCACCGTCTCACCATGACCGCGACGAGCAATGTGGGCACGCTTCGCTTTGCCCACCCTACAAGATCGAACTCTTGGCATGGTTCGGCTATTGGGGCTCGGTGCCATCGCCGCCCACGCAGGTCTTGACAAAACTCTTCCTGGATTCACCGACGACCTTCTGATCGATCGCCTGCTTCAGGCAATCGAGCCGTGCCTGCGCCAGGCAGAGCTGTAGCTGGTCGCGCTTGTCCTGCCCCTTCAAGCTTGCCGTCGTGGCAAGACACGTCACGCGTTTGGTCGCAGGAACCGGCACGGTGGTGGGAGCAGCGGACGGCGTCGTTTGTGCGGACACCGGCGCAATGATCAGACATACGAGGCTGGCGGCGACGAACGCAGACGGCAGTTTCATCGAATTCTCCCGATCGTCCGAGATCGATAGAAGTTTTGCGATGAATGTCGCCTGAATGGCAGGCTCCGGCAGGACTTCGCCAAGCAGGATTGCCTCGCCGGGGCAACAGGATTGGTGCGCCTTCCACGCGGCAACGGGATGCAGACGTGGTCACGCGTGGCTGGCTGCGACTCTCACACTATGCTGACTTCCCTCGTGCCGATCCGCGTTGCATCGAAGAGTTCTTGCACTCCGAGGTAAGTCATTTCGCGCTGTGGTTGGAATTTTTGTTGCAGCTTGGCGCCCTTAAGTTGTTTGACGAAGTCTTGGTGAAACAGAGAGCTGCTATAGTGCGTGTTAGGTAATTGGCCCTGCTCTTTTATCGCACAGACAATCAAGTCAACCAAACGGCCATCGAGCTTTGGAATTGGCGCAGTCTGTGAACGGGCTCATATCGAAGAGCCATTGACGGGCTATGATCACCTCAAGAAATTCGCGGCGGCATATCTGTAAATCGAAAGTCAACGATGGGGGTGATCATGCCCACCATACTAGACATGCTCTATCGTGAATATTGCCGCGCCCGCCTCGCTGAAATGCGCAAGCAGCTTCTGATCGCAGTCGAACGTTCTGAAGCTCTCGAAGCGCATCATCATCCCGCGGTCCAGGGTGACGATAGTAGGATAGACGCGCAGCACAAGTCCGACCGGGGCGCACCGAATTGAAACCGCCCAGGACCGGCGATCTCTCCCGCGTAGCAGTGACCAGGCAATTGGCAACAGTTTGGGAGGAAGAAGCGATGAACACACCCGAATCTTATACCGTCATGGTCGCCTGCGTCTCGTGCCTGACCATCATCGGATTAATGGCCGTCGGGGCGTGGTGAACATGACCGACTGCTGAACCGCGATCGCGGACGGTTACCAGGTCCGCCAGCAGCGACAGACGAACGCAGCACGCGCCGTTTTTCCATTGTCGGCCAATAGACGCCGGAAAGTCTTCTCGGTCTGCAGACGTGATTGTTTCGTGATGTCAGCGTCGCCGCCGCTTGGTGCTGCGGCGGCTCCGCTTCAAATCCGGATGTCAGCTTCCAGGCGGGGTATACGAAGAGCGCAGCTTGGCCGCGTTCTGGCGGACCTGCTTGATCTCATCCTGCGTGAACAACCGAGTGAGTTTCACGTTCTGCAGGGTGCCCGCCGAGACGGTCAGGCCAGAGATGGCCGGAGCCGCGCCGGGATCAGGCACATCGAAAATCACCAAAACGCCAGGACCGTCGGCCGCAACACTGTACATCGAGATCAGCCTTCCGCCGGCCGCCTCGATGAGTTTTCTGGCCGCCTCCTGACGATCGGTCGTGGGGTTTTCCAAAATGGCGTTGAGAGAGCGTGGTGTGTATTGGCCGGTGAGGCAAAAATGCATGGCATGTTCTCCTCTGATCTTTTGGCAATAACTCTCCGTGCCGTCCCGAACTGGTCGCTACGGCCGCTGCGCCTGACATGATGAAGATGCGTTGCCCGCCGTGGGCACTAACGCCGTCGATGATTGCCGGGAGTTCGGCACGTCCCGGTGACGGCTCTCATCGAAGGCTACATCAACTCCCGAACGCGCGGAAGAGGATTCGCCGGTCGCGACACTCTGCTTTTCAGACTACGGCAGAGACGTTGCCTTATGTTCGAGATCAACGCGTGTTGAACCGCCGCTCGCGCGCCTTGTACAGATGATCGCTGATCAATTGCCGGAGCTTTGCCGGCTCATCGAATTCGAGCTCGACGGCGAACGGCACGATGTCATCAGGCACGCCCTCGCTGCCGCGCAGGCGTGCGAGGTCCTTTTCCGTCGTCACCAGCGTGAGCTGCTCGCGCAGGGCGTCCGCCGCAAGCGCTGCGATTTCCTCGCGCGAGAACATGTGGTGGTCGGCGAACGGACGCGTGCGCGCGACGTCGATGCCGCCGGCACGCAAGCTGCGGAAGAAGCGCTCGGGATCGCCGATGCCGGCGAAGG
>NZ_JALBGZ010000695.1:0-3267 GCF_023006515.1 Bradyrhizobium sp. PRIMUS42 | reverse complement strand
CGCGGCGCGCGGGGTGGTCGTGGCAACGCTCGACGGCGACGGCCAGAACAATCCAGCCTTCCTGCCCGACCTGATCTCGGCGGTCGAGAAGGGAGCAGGGCGCGTCGGCCTCGCTGCGGGTCAGCGCGTCGGACGCAAGGATACCGGCTTCAAGAAATTCCAGTCGCGCGTGGCCAACGGCGTCCGCAACGCCATCCTGAAGGACGGCACGCGGGATACCGGCTGCGGGTTGAAGGCATTCCGGCGCGAGGTCTTCCTGATGATGCCCTATTTCGACGGGCTGCATCGCTTCCTGCCGGCGCTGGTCCGCCGCGAAGGCTACGAGATCGCCTATGTCGACGTGATCGACCGGCCGCGCCATTCCGGCGTGTCGAACTACGGTTTCTTCGATCGGCTGTGGATCGGCATCATGGATCTCGCCGGGGTGTGGTGGCTGATCCGCCGCAAGAAGCCGACACCAGATGTGACTGAGGTGAACGCATGATCATCCAATACGGTCAGGCGCTGAGCAACTATCTCTACGACGTCTTCGTCGCCAAGTTCGATTTCTGGCTGGCATTCGGCCTGGTCGCGCAGCTGTTCTTCACGGCGCGCTTCCTGGTGCAGTGGATCGCGAGCGAGCGCGCCGGCAACAGCGTGGTGCCGATGGCGTTCTGGTTCTGCTCGATGGGCGGCGGGCTGATGACGCTGGTCTATGGCGTCGTGAAGCGCGAGCCGGTGATCATCCTCGGACAATCGCTCGCAACCATCATCTATATCCGCAACATCATGCTGATCGTGAAGAACCGCGGCCGCGCTTCGAAGACGCTGGATCGCTGAGCGCTAGCGCGTACGGAAGTGCGCTCCCTCTCCCGCTTGCGGGAGAGGGGTGGAGAGGGTGTCTCCGCAATGGGACAATCCCCTAGAGGAGGAAGCCGTCTCCCGGCGCTTCGCGCCGACCTCTCCCGCAAGCGGGAGAGGGTGAACGAGCCGCGGCGATTGATTCAACCTAAAGCCAGTCCGCTCTAGCGCGGCAGCGCCGAGGCCGCGCCAGAGGCGGGCAAGGCGGCTGTCTCCGCCTCGCTCCTGCGATAGGGCTCACCTGCCGCATCCAGCACGGGATAGGCGACCGAGCAGATGTGCGAGTGGATGCGTCTGAGGTCGCGCAGCACGTCGAGATGCAGCGACGTCGTTTCGATGGTTTCGGGCCGGCCCTCGCGCAAGCGGTCGAGATGCCGTTCGACCGCCGCAAGCTCGGTGTTGCGCAGCGCGGTTTTCTCCACCAGCAGCTTGCGCGCCTCGTTGGCGTCGCTCGACATGAAGACGCCGAACGCGATCCGCAGCGAGTCCATGGTGCGCTTGTGGAAGGCGGCGAGCTCGTCGGCGCCTTCCGCCGAGAACTGGAAGCGCCGCTTGATCTTCTTGGTGGCGAGTTCGCTCAGGCTCTTGTCGATGATGTCGCCGATATGTTCGAGGTTGATGGCGAAGGAGATGATCTCCATCGCTCGCCGCCCTTCGCTCTCGTCGAGGCTGCCCCGCATCAATTTGGTCACGTAGAGCTTGATCGCCTCGTCGAGCCCGTCGACGAAATTGTCCATCTTGGAGACCTGGTCAACCAGCGCGCGGTCGCCTGTCATCATCGCAGCCATCACCTTGCGCAGCATGACCTCGACGAGATCGCCCATGCGCAAGGTCTCGCGGGCGGCGTCCGCGAGCGCCAGTGATGGCGTCTCCAGCGCGGTCTCGTCAAGATAGCGCGGTCGGGCGGGGTCGGCCTCCTGCACGCGATCCGGCAAGAGGCGGATGAGCAGGCGCGACATGGTGTCGAGCAGGCCGATGAAGATAATGGCCGTGCCGATATTGAAGGCGATGTGGAAAGCCGCGGTCATCTTGGCGAGATCGGGCTGCCAGGCGTGCATGTGCTCGGCGATCGCGCCCAGGAAGGGCAGGACGAGGGCAATCCCGATCACGCGGTTGACGAGATTGCCGAGCGGCAGGCGATAGCTTGCGGGATCGTACCGCTTGGCGCCCTCGAACACGGGATTGATGGCGCTGCCGAGATTGGCCCCGAGCACCAGCGCCAGCGCCGCGTAGGGCGTGATGAACTGCGAATAGGCCAGCGACATGATCAGGAGCACGCTCGCGACGCTCGAATGCACCGCCCAGGTGACGAGGGCCGCGATGACGATGCACAGGACAGGATCGCCCGTGATGGCCGACATCACGATGCGGACGCCGGGCGCGTTCTCCGCCGGCGCCAGCGTGTCGAGCAGGATGTGCAGCGAAAGCAGCATCAGGCCGAGGCCGATGCAAACGCGGCCGATGTCCTTGATCCGCGAGCGCGGGCCCGAGCGGAAGGCGACGAGCCCGAGCACGAACAGCACGGGTGCGACGGCCGCGATGTTGAACGACAGCACCTGCACGATCAGTGTCGTGCCGACATTGGCCCCGAGCATGATGGCGAGCGCAGCGGCGAGGCTGACGAGGCCTTCGGCCGCGAATGAAGAGGTGATCAGGGCGGTCGCCGTGCTGCTCTGGAGCAGCGCGGTGAGCCCGAGTCCGGCGGCAAAGGCGCTGACGCGATTGCTCAGGGCCTTGCCGAGCAGTCGCCGCAGGTCCGGGCCGAACGCGCGCAAAATCCCGCTGTGGACCATGTGCAGGCCCCACAACAACAGCGCAACGCCGCCCATGAGATCGAGCAGAACCAACGTTCCCATGCTCCGTATCCGGATTGGAGTCGATTGGTAAGGCTAGCGCCAAATGCTTGAGGTTCAAACCATTTGTTGGGGCATCGGCGTTAACGTTTACGAGTGCGTCACGTTCCCGCGGCGCGCGTTGCGCGTCCGCCGGCGCGCGATGCCGCGTCCGCAGGCGCGATGCCTTGTGAGCAGGCTCACATTGCCGCTTTGAGGGCAGCGAAGCCGCGATCGAGATCGGCCTTGAGATCGTCGACGCTTTCGAGACCGATGTGCAGACGCAGGGTAGGGCCGCCCGGCGCCCACTTGGTCGCGGTGCGATAGGCGTCGCAGTCGAAGGGAATTGCAAGGCTCTCGAAGCCGCCCCAGGAGAAGCCCATGCCGAACAGTGTGAGCGTGTTGAGCATGGTGTCGACCGCCTTCTGCGGCGCCGGCTTCAGGACGATGCTGAACAGGCCTGACGCGCCGGTGAAGTCGCGCTTCCAGATGGCGTGACCGGGATCGGTCTCCAACCCCGGATGCAGGACGCGCGCGACCTCGGGCCGGCTAGCCAGCCAGCGCGCCATGTCGAGCCCGGAGCGATGATGCTGCG
>NZ_JALBGZ010000694.1:0-3273 GCF_023006515.1 Bradyrhizobium sp. PRIMUS42 | reverse complement strand
CGGCTGCGAGCGGCGCCGGCGTATCGACATAGCCGGCTTCGACCCAGCCGGTCTTGGCGCCGGCCATGCCGCAGACGAGAACCGGCAGATGATCCGGCGCTTCGACCGCCGTAAGATGCGCTTGCAGCACGGCGGGAAAGCCGGTCTTCGCCGCCGCCAGCATACCCTCGTCGCTGCGGCGCTCGGCCAGCACCCCACCGGCACGATCGACCAGCCACAGGCGAAAACTGCTGGTGCCCCAGTCCACCGCGACATAAGCGGGTTCGGTCATCTCAACGCGTATCCTCGTCTCACGGCCAAGACGCTGTCTCGCGACAATGAGACGAGGTCTTGCAGATCCGCCCCGGGATATCGGCTATTGCCGCCGCAAACCAGCCTTTTCTCGCGGGGCCCGAGACGTTGCCGCGCTGGCACGCCGCTTGCTCATGGGTCCGCGCTTCACATCCGTCAACGCGCGACAAGACGCGTCAACATCAGAGGAAACCCATGGAGATCGGCTATTTCACGATGCCTTCGCATCCGCCGGAGTGCGGCCTGAAGGAAGGGAACGACTGGGACCTGCAGGTCATGCGCTGGCTCGACGAGCTCGGCTATCAGGAGGCCTGGGTCGGCGAGCACCACACCGCGCCCTGGGAACCCAACCCCACGCCGGACCTGTTGATCGCGCAAGCGCTGATGCAGACCAAGAAGCTTCGCATCGGGCCGGGCGGCTTCCTCCTGCCCTATCACCACCCCGCCGAACTCGCCAACCGCGTCGCGATGCTCGACCATCTCTCCGAGGGCCGGCTCAATTTCGGCGTCGCAGCGTCGGGCCTGCCGAGCGACTGGGCGATGTTCAACGTCGACGGCATGAGCGGACAGAACCGCGACATGACCCGCGAGGCGCTGGAGATCATTCTGAAACTCTGGACCGAGCCGGCGCCGTTCACCCACAAGGGCAAGTTCTGGACGGTGACCAAGCCGGACACGATGTTCGACTTCCTCAAGCCCCACATCAAGCCGCTGCAGGCGCCGCATCCGCCGATCGGCGTCGCTGGTCTCTCGAAGAACTCGGACACGCTGAAGCTCGCGGGCGAGCGCGGCTTCATCCCGATGAGCCTCAACCTCAACCCGGCCTATGTCTCCAGCCATTGGGACTCCGTCGAAATCGGCGCCGCCAAGACCGGGCGCAAGCCGAACCGCGCGGACTGGCGTCTGGTGCGCGAGGTGTTCGTCGCCGACACGGATGAAGAAGCCTGGAGGCTCTCGACCGGCGACATGATGGGCCGAATGATGAGCGAGTACTTCCTGCCGCTGCTCGGCCATTTCGGCTTCAAGGATTATCTGAAGCACGCGCCCGACGTGCCCGACAGCGACGTCACCGTCGAATATTGCGCCAAGCGGAACTGGATCGTCGGCTCGCCCGCGACCGTCGCCGAGAAGATCGAGAAGATCTACGACGAGGTCGGCGGCTTCGGCGTGCTGCTGGTGTTCGGCTTCGACTACAAGCACAAGGCCGAAGCCTGGCATCACTCGCTCTCGCTGCTGAAGAACGAGGTGATGCCGCGCGTTGCGCATCTCGGCTCCGCGAAGAAGGCGGCTTGACCCGATGCGGGTGCGGCGCGATCGTGCCGCACCCGCAGCGATTTTCGGAGATTTCCGTGGACGCCAAACCTCTCGACGCCAAGGATTTCAAGCAGGCGATGCGCCATTGCGCCGGCGCCGTCGCGCTGGTCACGGTCGGCGCAGAGCATGGCAAGCGCACCGGCCTGACGGTGACGTCGGCATGCTCGCTGTCGGACTCACCGCCCTCGCTCATCGTCTGCGTCAACCGCAACGCCAGCGCACATGGGCGCATCCGCGAGGAAGGCGCGTTCGCGATCAATTTCCTGCACGAGGATCACGCGCTGCTCGCGCTCACCTTCAGCGGCCAGAAGGGCGTCAACGGCGACGACCGTTTTGCTTTCGGGCAGTGGACGCGCGGCGCGACCGGTGCCCCGGTGCTGACGGATGCGGTCGCCGCATTCGATTGCGTTCTGGCGCAGGAGTTCGAGACCAGGACGCATTCGATCTTCGTCGGCGAGGTGCGCGGCGTGTCGCATGCGGATGGAGCGAGGCCGCTGGTCTACCTGCGCAGCAGCTTTCACACGCCACATGAAATGCGCGAGACGGTGACGGTCGGCGACCTCGATTCACGGCATCTGAGCTGGACGGATTTTTCGTAAGGGGCGCCGACATCGTAGGGTGGGCAAAGGCGCACTTGCGCCGTGCCCACCATCGACATCACAACAAAGGTGGTGGGCACGCGGTCGCGGCGGAGACCTCTCACCTATCTCGCCGCATGCTATTAGACGCTACTGCGCCGTGTCGATCTTCAGCACCTTGATCTTCCGATAAAGCGTCGCGCGGCTCAGCTTCAGCGCGCGTGCTGCCTCGGTCACGCGGCCGCCGTGCTTGCGCAGCGCCTCGACGATCGTGGCACGCTCGGCTGCTTCGAGGTCGGGCTCAACCCGCTCGCCAAACGGCGGCAGATCGAGATCCGCATCCGTAATGACGCCGTTCTCCGCGGTGCAGCCGGCGAGCCGCAGCACGTGGCGGAGCTGGCGCATGTTGCCGGGATACGGATAGGCCGCAAGCTGCGACCATGCTTGGTCCGAAAGCCTGCAGCTTGGTGCTTCCTCGCGCGCAATCTGACGGATGATATCGTCCCGGTCGGCGCGTTCGCGCAGGGCCGGCAGCCGCACCGCGAGGCCGCGCAGGCGAAAATAGAGATCGGCGCGGAAGGCGCCCTCCTCCGCCATGCGGCCGAGGTCCCGATGAGTGGCGCTGATCAGGCGGATGTCGACTGCGACTGGCTTGAGCGCACCGAGCGGCCAGACTTCGCGGTTTTCCAGCACGCGCAACAGGCGCGTCTGCAGCGCGATCGGCATGTCGCCGATCTCGTCGAGGAACAGCGTGCCGCCATCGGCCTGCACGATCAGGCCCTTCGAGCCGTCGCGCCGCGCGCCGGTAAAGGCGCCCGCCTCGTAGCCGAACAGTTCGGCGTCGATCAGGCTCTCGGGCATCGCGGCGCAATTCAGCGCGACATAGTTGTTGCGCGCCCGGTTGCTCGCCGCGTGAATGGCGCGCGCGAACACATCCTTGCCGACGCCGGTCTCGCCCTGAAGCAGCACCGGCAGATTGTGGTCGCCGATGCGCTTCAGCCGTTTCACGCTTCTGACCAGGCCGGGATCGCCGCCGGCAAGCCGGTGCAGCGCATCGAAGCGATCGACGGGCGGATCGCGGCGCCTGGTG
>NZ_JALBGZ010000693.1:0-3280 GCF_023006515.1 Bradyrhizobium sp. PRIMUS42 | reverse complement strand
GGCCCATCGAGACGACGCGAACCTCGTCGCCGTATTTCTCGCCGAACAAAGCGCGCGCGCCAGCCTCGCGGGCCTCGTCCACGCCCATCACGCGCGTGGTGACCTCGTCATTCTCCAGCACCACGTCGTTGGCGATGTCTTCGACGCGGGCAAGCTCCTCCGCCGAGATCGGCTTGGGATGCACGAAGTCGAAGCGCAGGCGGTCCGGCGCGACCATCGAGCCGCGCTGGGCGATGTGGTCGCCGAGCACCTGGCGCAGCGCTTCATGAATGAGATGCGTCGCCGAATGATGCGCGCGGATCGAGGAGCGCCTGGAATGATCGACCTCGAGCTGCAGCGCGGTGCCGAGCTTGAGCTCGCCGCTCTCGACCGTGCCGACGTGAACGAAGAAATCGCCGAGCTTCTTCTGCGTGTCGGTGACGCGGAACTTGAGGCCGCCCTCGCCAAGAAGCACGCCGGTGTCGCCGACCTGGCCGCCGGACTCCGCATAGAACGGCGTCTGGTTCAGCACGATCGCGCCCGTCTCGCCGGCCTTCAGGCTGGCGACTTCAGCGCCATCCTTGACCAGCGCGGACACCACGCCCTCGGCGCTCTCGGTCTCGTAGCCCAAAAATTCGGTGGCGCCGAGCTTCTCGCGCAGCGGGAACCAGATCGCCTCGGATGCCGCCTCGCCGGAGCCCTTCCAGGACTCGCGCGCCTTCGCCTTCTGCCGCTCCATCGCATCGGAGAAGGAGGCCTGGTCGACGCCGATGCCGCGCGACTTCAGCGCGTCCTGCGTCAGGTCGAGCGGGAAGCCGTAGGTGTCGTACAGCGTGAAGGCGACGTCGCCGTCGAACATGTCGCCCTTCTTCAGGGACGCGCTCTTCTCGTCGAGGATGGCAAGGCCGCGAACCAGCGTCTTGCGGAAACGGGTCTCTTCCAGCCGCAGCGTTTCCTCGATCAGAGTCTCCGCGCGCATCAGGTCGGGATAGGCCTGGCCCATCTCGCGCACCAGCGCCCAGACCAGCCGATGCATCAGCGGCTCTTTCGCACCCAGCAGCTGCGCATGGCGCATCGCGCGGCGCATGATCCGGCGCAGCACGTAACCGCGGCCCTCGTTCGAGGGCAGCACGCCGTCCGCGACCAGGAAGGCCGAGGAGCGCAGATGGTCGGCGATGACGCGGAACGAGGCGACGGTCTGCTCGTTCGGCCCGCTGCCGAGCGCCGAGGCTGTCGCATCGATCAGCTGGCGGAACAAATCGGTTTCGAACACGCTGTCGACGCCCTGCATGATGCAGGCCATGCGCTCGAGCCCCATGCCGGTGTCGATCGAGGGACGCGGCAGATCCACGCGCTCCTCCTTCGTCACCTGCTCGTATTGCATGAACACGAGATTCCAGAATTCGAGGAAGCGGTCGCCGTCCTCTTCCGGCGAGCCCGGAGGCCCGCCCCAGATGTGCTCGCCACGGTCGATGAAAATCTCCGAGCACGGGCCGCACGGCCCGGTGTCGCCCATCGCCCAGAAATTGTCCGAGGTCGGGATGCGGATGATGCGGTCCTCGGAGAAGCCGGCGATCTTCTTCCACAGGCCGGCCGCCTCGTCGTCGGTGTGGTAGACCGTGACGAGCAGCTTGTCCTTCTTGAGCCCGAACTCCTTGGTGATCAGGGTCCAGGCCAGCTCGATCGCGCGCTCCTTGAAATAATCGCCGAACGAGAAGTTGCCGAGCATCTCGAAGAAGGTGAGATGGCGCGCGGTGTAGCCGACATTGTCGAGGTCGTTGTGCTTGCCGCCGGCGCGCACGCATTTCTGCGACGTGGTGGCGCGCTGATAGGGCCGCTTCTCGACGCCGGTGAAGACGTTCTTGAACTGCACCATGCCGGCATTGGTGAACATCAACGTCGGGTCGTTGCGCGGCACCAATGGCGAGGACGACACGATCTCGTGGCCGTTCTCGGCAAAGAAGTTCAGAAAGGTCGACCTGATCTCGTTGACGCCGCTCATGTTCATCCAATCGGGTGTGCTTGGACCCGCTTCTCGCCATCCAACCGTAACGTTAAGGCTGATATCTGCGGGCCAAAGCGCTTTTAGACAAGGCCAGCTTCGCTGTCCAGAAACTGTGCAAGGAGATGTGCAAGCAGATCAGAGGGTTGCCGCAGCCGCTCAATCCCCTTTGCAATCCCGTTGATAGGCCAAGCGGACGCGTTGACAGGCTTGGCTAGCCTGTGGTCTGTACCCATCTGTATCGTACGGCCACGTCGGGAGAGACCGGCTTTAGGCAGCCGGCGCCGAAGGAGCAACCGCCCCGGAAACTCTCAGGCAAAAGGACCGCGTGGCTTTGACAGCATCTGGAAAGAGGCGCCGACGGGTCTAGACCCGGATGGCGTCCGCCGACGGGATAATACTCTCAGGCACAGCGACAGATGGGGCTTCGACTGGTGTCCATCGGGGAATCGTCCCCGGGGAACCGCCGAGGGCCCCTTGAGATGCTAGCGCACGACCAAGACTCCCTGAAACGTACGCCCCTTCACGGGCTTCATGTGTCCCTGGGCGGCAAGATGGTGCCGTTCGCGGGCTATGACATGCCCGTGCAATACCCTGCGGGCGTGCTGAAGGAGCACCTCCATACCCGAGCCTCCGCCGGCCTGTTCGACGTCTCCCATATGGGGCAGCTCGCACTCCGGCCGAAGTCCGGGAGGGTCGAGGACGCCGCCCGCGCGCTGGAACGGCTGGTGCCGCAGGATATCGTGGCGGTTGCCGAGGGGCGGCAGCGCTATGCCCAGTTCACCAATGCGGATGGCGGCATTCTCGACGATCTCATGGTCGCCAATTTCGGCGACCATCTGTTCCTGGTCGTCAACGCCGCCTGCAAGGCCGAAGACGAGGCGCATCTGCGCGCGAATCTCTCGGACGATTGCGTCATCGAGTCCCTCGCCGACCGCGCGCTGATCGCGCTGCAGGGTCCGAAGGCGGAAGCGGTGCTGGCGAAATTGTGTGCAGAGGCGCCGTCCATGACATTCATGGATGCCGGTCCGCGCCAGGTTGCCGGCATCGCCTGCTTCGTCTCGCGCTCGGGTTACACCGGCGAGGACGGCTTTGAGATTTCGGTCCCCGCTGCGGACGCCGAGCGCCTCGCAAAGATGCTGCTCGAAAACCCCGACGTGCTGCCGATCGGCCTTGGCGCCCGCGACAGCCTGCGGCTGGAAGCCGGGCTCTGCCTCTATGGCCACGACATCGACACCGCCACCACGCCGGTCGAGGCTGCGCTGGAATGGTCGGTGCAGAAGAGCCGCCGCAGCGGCG
>NZ_JALBGZ010000692.1:0-3297 GCF_023006515.1 Bradyrhizobium sp. PRIMUS42 | reverse complement strand
CGCGTGCGGCGTCGGCGGCCGCGAAGGAACGCTTTCACAAGCGCGGCCAGTTGCTGCCGCGTGAGCGCGTCGCGCTGGTGCTCGATCCCGGTGCCCCCTTCATCGAACTGTCCACGCTCGCAGGCTACATGTTCGACGTATCAGATGCCGCCAAGAGCGTGCCCGGCGGCGGTGTCATCGCCGGCATCGGTTTCGTCTCGGGCATCCGCTGCATGGTCAGCGCCAACGACGCCGGCATCGATGCCGGGGCACTGCAACCTTACGGTCTCGACAAGACGCTGCGGGTGCAGGAGCTCGCGCTCGAGAACAAGCTGCCTTATGTCCAGCTCGTCGAAAGCGCCGGCGCCAATCTCTTGCGCTACCGCGTCGAGGACTTTGTCCGCGGCGGCAACATCTTTCGTAATCTCGCCCGGCTCTCGGCGGCAGGCCTGCCCGTCGTCACCGTCACGCATGGCTCTTCGACCGCCGGCGGCGCGTATCAGACCGGTCTCTCCGACTACATCGTCATGGTGCGCGGCCGCACGCGTGCTTTCCTTGCAGGGCCGCCGCTGCTGAAGGCGGCGACCGGCGAGATCGCGACCGAGGAAGAGCTCGGCGGCGCCGAGATGCACACGCAAGTGTCCGGCCTCGGCGACTACCTCGCCGAAGACGATCGCGATGCGCTTCGCATCGCGCGCGAGATCATGGCGGCAATGGAATGGGAACGTCCGGGCAAGGCGCCTCCGCAATTCAAGCCGCCGCGCTACGATCAGGACGAGCTGCTCGGCATCATGCCGATGGACCACAAGCGCACCGTGGACATGCGCCAAGTGATCGCGCGCATCGTCGACGATTCCGATTTCACCGAGATGGCGCCGAACTATGGGCCCGCCACCGTCTGCGGTCATGCCCGCATCGAGGGGCAGGCGATCGGTATCATCACCAATAACGGCCCGCTCGATCCCGCCGGCGCCAACAAGGCGACGCATTTCATCCAGGCCTGCTGCCAGACCCGCACGCCGATCCTCTATCTCAACAACACCACCGGCTACATGGTCGGAAAGGCCTATGAAGAAGCCGGCATGATCAAGCACGGCTCGAAGATGATCCAGGCGGTCACCTCGGCCACCGTGCCTCAGATCACCATCTATTGCGGCGCCTCTTTCGGGGCCGGCAATTACGGCATGTGCGGTCGCGGCTTCCATCCGCGCTTCTGCTTCTCCTGGCCCAACGCCAAGACCGCGGTCATGGGCGGCGAGCAGGCGGCTGAAACCATGGCGATCGTGACCGAGGCCGCCGCGGCGCGGCGCGGCAAGCCCATCGAGAAAGACAAGCTCGATGCCATGAAGGCGCAGATCATCGGCGTGTTCGACGGCCAGATGGACGTGTTCTCGACCAGTGCGCGCGTGCTCGACGACGGCGTGATCGATCCGCGCGACACCCGCGCGGTGCTATCCGAAGTGCTCGCGATCTGCCGCGAGGGCGATGCGCGCACGCCTCAGCGCATGCAGTTTTCGGTGGCCCGCCCATGAGGAACGGATCAGTGCAGCGCCGGCCGTTCTTCAAGGTTTTGGTCGCCAACCGCGGCGAGATCGCATTGCGCGTGATGCGCAGCGCGCGGCAGCTCGGCCTCGGTGTCGTCGCGGTCCATTCGGATGCCGATCGCGACGCGCTCCACGTCAAGCAGGCCGATCAGGCCGTGCGGATCGGCGAAGCCCTGCCGGCGCAATCCTATCTCAACATCCCCGCGATCATCGCCGCCGCGAAAGCCAGCGGCGCGGACGCCGTCCATCCCGGCTACGGCTTCCTCGCCGAGAACGAAGACTTCGCGCAAGCCTGCAAGGATGCCGGCCTCGTCTTCATCGGCCCGTCGCCGCAGGCGATCGAGGCGATGGGCAACAAGGCCGGTGCCAAGGAGATCATGAAAAAGGCCGGCGTTCCCGTCGTGCCCGGCTATCAGGGCGCCGACCAGGGTGACGATGTGATGCTCGCGGAAGCCAAAAAGATCGGCTTCCCCGTGATGATCAAGGCCGTCGCCGGCGGCGGCGGACGCGGCATGCGGATGGTGACGGACGCTGCTTCGTTCCCGGATGCGCTGCGCAGTGCGCGGTCGGAGGCGAAGGCGGCGTTCGGCGATCCCATCGTCATCCTGGAACGCGCCATCCAGAATCCCCGTCACATCGAGATCCAGGTGTTCGGCGACAGCCATGGCAACGCCATCCATCTCGGCGAGCGCGACTGCTCGGTGCAACGGCGGCACCAGAAGCTGATCGAGGAGGCGCCGTCGCCCGCTGTGACGCCGGAGCTGCGCGCAAAAATGGGCGAGGTCGCGGTCGCCGCGGTCAAGGCGCTACGTTACGAGGGCGCCGGCACGCTGGAATTTTTGCTCGATGCGAGCGGCGCGTTCTACTTCATGGAGATGAATACACGTCTTCAGGTCGAGCATCCCGTGACCGAGGCGATCACCGGGCTCGATCTCGTCGAGCTGCAGCTGCGCGTCGCGCGCGGCGAGGCGCTGCCGGTGAATCAGCAGGATATCAAGCTCTCTGGTCACGCCATCGAGGTGCGGCTCTGCTCGGAAGATGCCGAGCACGACTTCATGCCGCAATCGGGCCGCATGGCGCGCTGGCAGGTGCCTGAAAGCATCCGTGTCGAGCACGCGCTGCAATCGGGTTCGGAGATCCCGCCGTTCTACGATTCCATGATCGCCAAGGTGATCAGCCATGGCGTCACGCGCGAGGAGGCGAGGGGGCGGCTGATCGTCGGCCTGGAGCAGCTCACGGCCTTTGGCGTGACCACCAACCAGGCTTTCCTGATGTCGTGCCTGCGTCATCGCGGTTTTGCCAGGGGCGAGGCGACGACGGCCTTCATCGGCGCGCACCGCGACGAGTTGCTGGCGCCGCGGGCGGATGCTGCGTTCGATACGGCGCTGGCGGGCCTGCTGCTCTACGTGACAAATCCGCGTGCACCGTCATGGCGCGGTGGCCGGAGCCTGTCGGCAACGTTCCCTCTGCCGGCGAGAATCGAGATCGCCGGCCAGACGTTCGAGCTCGAAGTCACCCGCGAACGCGACGGCAGCTACGCCGTTGCCACCCACGGCCGACAGGACAGATTTGAGATCGACCAACTCGATGCCGACGCCATCCGCTTCCGCCACGACGGCGTGATGGACAGCGCAAAGTTCCTGCGCGACGGCGATCGGCTCTATCTCCAGCACCGCGGTATCCCGCTCGCGGTGACTGACCTGACCCTCGCTGCGCCGAAGGCCGCTGCCGCCAACGGCGGCGATGGCAAGGTGCGCGCCGCCATGAACGGCCG
>NZ_JALBGZ010000691.1:0-3309 GCF_023006515.1 Bradyrhizobium sp. PRIMUS42 | reverse complement strand
CGCTCCGCGCTGGGCGCGGCCGGCATCGCAGCGCTGGTCGTCGCAACGCTGGTCCCCTCGATGGGACGCTCGTCGCAGGGCTATGTCGTCGGTGCCAAGACATTCGCCGAGCAATATGTGCTGTCGGCCCTGCTCAGAGACCGCCTTCAGGCCGTCGGCCTGTCCGCGACGGCGCGCTCGGGCCTCGGCTCCAGCGTGATCTTCCAGGCGCTGAAGGCCGGCGACATCGATCTCTATGTCGATTATTCCGGCACGCTTTGGGCCAACCAGCTGCATCGCACCGATATCAAGCCACGCACCGAGCTGGTCGCCGAGCTGAAGACGGCGCTCGCCAAGGACAACATCACTTTGCTCGGCGAGCTCGGCTTCGAGAATGCCTATGCGCTGGTGATGCCGAAAAAGCGCGCCGAGGCGCTTGGCGTCCGTACCATCGCCGATCTCGCGGCACATGCATCGAGCCTGTCGATCGCGGGCGACTATGAATTCTTCTCACGGCCGGAATGGGCCGCGCTGCAAAAGGCCTATGGCCTCTCCTTCCGCGCCCAGCGCCAGATGCAGCCCGATTTCATGTATGCGGCGGTCGCCAGCGGCGAGGTCGACGTGATCGCCGGCTACACCAGCGACGGCCTGATCGCGAAATACGATCTCGTCGCGCTCGAGGATCCGAGGGACGCGATCCCGCCCTATGATGCCATCCTGCTGCTCGCGCCGAAGCGCGCCGGTGACGAGCGGCTGCAAGCCGCACTCAAGCCCCTGCTCGGCAAGATCGATATCGCCACCATGCGCGAAGCTAATTTGCGCGCCAGCGGCAACGACGCGAACTCGTCGCCGGATGCGGTGGCGAAGTGGCTGTGGGAGAAGGTAGGCGGGCGGTAGGGTGAGATTTCGTAAGGTGGGCAATGGCGCGTGAGCGCCGTGCCCACCGTCTCTGGCTACGCGTGAGAGGTAGTAGGCACGCTGCCCCTACAGTCCCCTGATCATCCCCGCGTCGATCAGCAGCCGGTTCAGCCGCCGCGCTTCGGCGCCGTCCTTGCAGCTGTAGAACATGCCCTTGCAGCGGAGCATAATCTCTCTCTGCTCGGCAAAGGACGGGTCGAGCGGGATGCCGGCGGCCTCCTGGATGACCAGCGGCAGATAGGGGCCGTCGATCGTGTCCATCACGGCATCACTCTTCACCGGTTCGAAATTGACGGCGTCGATCGCATAGTAAGTCGCATAGAGGCGCGGATCGTAGGCGTCGAGCTTCTTGCCGATCGCGCCCTCGTCGAGGCCGGGCTCGAGGATAGCAGGCGCGAACTCCGGCTGATGATCGCCGTAACGCACGATCAGGAAGGGCTCGCCGGGGAACGTCTTCTTCAGCCCCGCGACGAACGCCTTGTACTGCTCCGCGCTCATCGCCTGCCGGCGCAGATATTCGTCGATGGACGGCACGTTGCCCGGCGCGCGCCAGTTCGGCAGCAGGTCGGGGCGGAAGCGCGTCTCCCAGGGGAAATGATTGGCGCCGAGATAGATGAAGGTGAACAGCGGCTTGTTCGGCGGCTGCTGGCCGATCAGCTGGAGCGCCTTGTCATAGAAGAAGCTGTCGGGCTCGACATCCTTGGCACCGAGGTCCTTCGAATCGAGGAAGCGTTCGATGCCGGTCGTCATCTGGAAGCTGCGGGCGGCCATGAAGCCGCCATGGGCGGGATAGAGCGACATCGTGTCGTAGCCGCAGCGGCGCAGCGCCAACGGCAGGCCGCGTTCGACGCGGCTCGAGGCGATGCGCGTCACGAAATAAGCGAAGCGGCCGAACGAGCGCGAGGAAAGCCCCGCGAGCACGTTGTATTCGGTGAACCAGCTCGGTCCGCCGTTGCTCTCGGCCAGGAACGTGCGCTGCCTGCCGTCCCAGGACTTGAAGTGATCGCCATAGCGCGGCGGCACCTTGATGCCCCGTGCGGCGCGGATGTCGAAGCTGGATTCATCATGGATCATGATGATGTTCGGCCGGCGGCCGGCAGGATGGCAGGAATCGAGCAGCGGCATGTTGAGCCGCTCATTGGTCGAAGCGGCCGATTCCATGAAGCCGTATTGCACGAAGTCGGAGACCGAGCTGACGCCGGAGCGGAAGAATTTGGACAGATAGCCGTCGTCGTAATAGCCGCGCCAGGCCTCGTCCGGATGATAGAGCGAATAGCCGACCAGCGCGGCAAGGCAGGCGAGCTTGCAGGCGAACGCCGGCAGGCGGCGGATACGGAACGGATCGAGCCACCACAGCGCATACATCAGCGGCAGCGTGACCAAGCCGGCCAGGACCACCGACCAGCGCAAATTCGGGAAGATCGTGAACAGGAATGCGACGGTGTCGCGGTCGATCATCATCAGATCGATGAAGTTGACCGTCATCTGCACCACGTCGTGCTTGAGCCGCGACAGCAGCACCAGAACGACGACCATGGTCAGCGACAGCGCGCCTGATAGTGCCGGCCGGCGCAGCAGCGTGATCCAGAAGAAGTTGAGGATGCCCCAGGCGAGCGCAAAGGAGAGGCGCGAGCCGAAATCGGTCTCGGTCTGGTACATCAGCGCGAGTGCGGCCAGATGCGGCGCGGCAACGGCGAGCAGCCGCCAGATGCCGAGCGCGGCGACGCTGGCGAGGGCGGCGGTGGCGGCAGAAGGACCTGGATTAGGCGCGGACGCCATCGACGACACGCAACAGCTGGTCCGGCGCAATGATACCTAGCCGTCTGGCCGGCCTAGCGACGGCGAGGGCATCCGGCGCAGCCGGAAGCCTGCACCGTGTCATAAAACTGTAACGGAACAGTCAAGCACAGGCAACGCGTGCTGTGATCCGAGTTTCGCTTATTGTTAGTGAGCGGCAGCAGCGACGCTAGGGTTTGGCAATCCCCGCGATGAAGAGGTCGAGCGCCCCCTCCGCCATCCGCTCGATCTCGCCCTCCTCCACCCCCCAACGTGGAAAGTGGCCATCGAGGTTCATCCGGGCGAAACCGTAGACCAGGGCGCGGCCGGCGATCTGGATGCGCTTGAGGTCGGCCGACCGCAGCAGGCCCTGGTCTGCCGCTTCAGCCAGCATCTGCTCCGTCAGACCGATCAGTTCGGCATTGTCGCGGGTCAGCTCAGTGGAGCTGCCATGGGCGAAATAGCGTCCAGTAGAGATGATCTCGAAATGCGAAGGGTTTCGCATCGCCCAGCGCAGGTAAGCAAGGCCGAAGGCGCGGAAGCGGCCGAGCGGGTTGGTGGCCGGTGCCTGGTCCAGCGCCACCTCGATCTCCACGCGAAAGCGCCGCTGCGCCTCCTCGGCCACCGCGGCCATCA
>NZ_JALBGZ010000690.1:0-3312 GCF_023006515.1 Bradyrhizobium sp. PRIMUS42 | reverse complement strand
CTCGGCTTCATGGCCCGCAACGCCGCGGACTGGCCGGAAGCCGATCGCGCCGCTTTGGCAGACAAGGTGCTGGCCCTGATCACCGAACCGCGTTTTGCGCCGGTCTTCGCGGCCGGCAGCCGGGCCGAGGTCGCCATTGTCGGCAAATTGGAGCGGCCGGGCCGCACGCCGGCGCTGGTGTCGGGGCAGATCGACCGGCTGGTCGTACGTCCGGATGAAGTTTTGATCATCGATTTCAAGACCAACCAGGCCGCGCCCAAAAGCGCGGCTGAGGCCCCCACCGCCTATGTCCGGCAGCTTGCGCTGTACCGGGCGGTGCTATCGCGGCTTTATCCCCAAAAGCCCGTCAGGGCCGTCCTGCTCTGGACCGAGGCCCTTGAATATATGGAGATTTCAGCCCCCGCGCTGGACGCGACGCTGGCATCCCTTCATCTCGGCGTGAGCGTCCTTGACCCGGCAAGGAGCCGTTCATAGGTTGACCGCATGATCCCGGGCGCGATTCCCGTCGCGCCGATTCTTTCAACCGAACGAGGTACTCCCATGGCCGTTGGCAAGGTTTCCGATACCGATTTCGAAGCCGAAGTGCTCAAGGCAAACGGCCCCGTGGTCGTCGATTTCTGGGCCGAGTGGTGTGGCCCCTGCCGCATGATCGCACCTGCACTCGACGAGATCGCCGGCGCGATGGGCGACAAGGTCAAGATCGTGAAGCTCAATGTCGACGAGAGCCCCAAGACTGCGTCCAAGTATGGCGTGATGTCGATCCCGACCTTGATGATCTTCAAGGGCGGCGAGATGGCCTCCCGTCAGGTCGGCGCCGCGCCTAAGGCGAAGCTGCAGCAGTGGATCACCTCCGCGGTCTGATTCAGCTCACTTCAATTATTTTCGACAACGGCCGGCGAAATGCCGGCCGTTCTGCGTTGATGGGACGTGTACAGCGTATGACGAGTCCCGCCCTTGCCAGCCCCTCCCCGAAAGCGCGACCGCAAACCCGCCTCTCTCGTCGCGATGGAGGCGCGTTCGGTCGACGAGATCCCGCGCGGCAAGGAATGGCAGTACGAGCCGAAATGGGATGGCTTTCGCGGCCTGCTGTCGCGCAACGGCGGTGACGTCGATCTACGCTCGAAGTCCGGCGAGGATCTCGCGCGCTATTTCCCCGAGATCGTCGCCGCCGCCTTGAGGCTGAAGGCGGATCGCTTCACGCTCGACGGCGAGATCGTCGTGCCGCAGGGCAAGAGCTTTTCCTTCGACGCCCTCCTGCAACGCATTCATCCGGCGGCGAGCCGTGTGAAGAAACTCTCGGAGGAGACGCCGTCGCTGTACCTCGCCTTCGATCTGCTCGCGACGTCCCGGGAGAAAGGTCTGGCTGAGAAGACGATGAGCGAGCGCCGGCCGGCACTGGACGCTTTTGCGAAAGCCAGTCTCAAAGGCAGTCTTTTCCGCCTTTCACCATGGACAACGAGCTACGCCACGGCCAAAAAATGGCTGGCGCAATCCGGCGGCGGCTCGGACGGTGTCATCGCCAAGCGCATCGACCTGCCCTATCAGGCCGGAAATCGCGACGGCATGCAGAAGATCAAGAAATTCCGCAGCGCCGATTGCGTCGTCGGCGGCTTCCGCTATGCCACCAACAAGATCGCGGGCCGGAAAGTCGTCGGCTCACTGCTGCTCGGACTCTACGACGATGAAGGTCTCCTGCACCATGTCGGCTTCACCTCGGCGATCAAGGCCGAACAGAAACCGGCATTGACCGACCGCCTGGAGGCGCTGATCGGCGAACCCGGCTTCACCGGAAACGCGCCGGGCGGGCCAAGCCGCTGGTCCACCGAGCGCTCCGCGAAATGGTGTCCGCTCAAGCCGAAGCTGGCGATCGAAGTCTGCTACGACCATTTCAGCGGCGAACGTTTCCGCCACGGCACCTCGATCCTGCGCTGGCGCCCGGACAAGGCGGCGCGGCAATGCACCTTCGAGCAGCTGAAGCAGAAGGTCGCCGACCCAATGAAGCTGTTGAAGTGAGCGTAGCCGTAGCCCGGATGGAGCGCAGCGCAATCCGGGGCCGGCATCGCTCGTTGCGCTGCGCTCCATCCGGGCTACGAAGCAGAAAAAACGTCTACTTGATCCATCCCGTCGCGAGCGCGTTCGCCAACTCAGGCTGACCGTTGCGCCGCGCCAGTGCGGCCATCGCCTCATGATCATATGCGACGTGGCGGAA
This sequence comes from Bradyrhizobium sp. PRIMUS42, assembly GCF_023006515.1. Taxonomy (NCBI): domain Bacteria; kingdom Pseudomonadati; phylum Pseudomonadota; class Alphaproteobacteria; order Hyphomicrobiales; family Nitrobacteraceae; genus Bradyrhizobium; species Bradyrhizobium sp. PRIMUS42. The sequence continues at coordinate 1,103 of NZ_JALBGZ010000690.1, read as the reverse complement.
CGTCACCTGCCAGGCTCCATTCGCTAGGTGGAGAATCGCATAACGCGCGTGCGGCGTGCCCGCCTCCACCACATGCGGATAGGGATGCTTGTCACGATACCCAGGGCTGCCGACGCTGCCGGGGTTGACGATCAAGCGACCGTCGCGAAGTCGCACGGCGCGGGCGAGATGGGTGTGAGCACAGAGGATCAGCGATTGCGTGATGCCGCGCGCGAATTGCTCGATGCGGTCCAGCGGCGACTGCGCCACCACACCGTCGGGATGCACGGTGTCGAGCCAATAGACTTCGTCATTATCAGGCGTCGCGTGGCAGAGGAACACCTGGTCACGAAAGACCCGCGTCATCGGCTGGGCCCGCAGCCAGTCAAGCTGCGCGACGCTGAGCGCTGCATGGGCAGGACGATCCCAGGAGCCCATCTTCTCAGGCGGACGGTCGAGCAGATAGCGGTCGTGGTTGCCGAGCACGTGCACGGCGTCGAGCGTCATCAGGATTTCGATGGTCCTGTGCGCATCGAGCGGACCACTCAGCATGTCGCCGAGATTGACGATGTCTATGATGCCGTGAGCGCGGATGTCGGCGAGGACAGCTTCCAGCGCGAGGTAATTCCCGTGGACGTCGGCAATGGCGGCGAAACGCATGGGCTCTCTCTTCCGTGCCCCGGACGCGGCCAGCGCTTCTTCAGCGGTGCGCTGCAGAGCCGGGGCCCATATCGCGGCATTCTGGGTCCCGGATCAGCGCTCCGCTTCGCTGCGCTTGTCCGGGACAAGAGAAATCATGCAGGAGGCGTGCCGTTGATCGCCAGCACATGGCCGGCCAGATACAGCGAGCCGGTGATCAGGATGCGCGGCGGCACCTCGTAGGCGAGCTTCGCCAAGGCGCGCAATGCGGCCTCGACGCCCGAGACGGTCTCGACGCGCATGCCGAGGCTGCGCGCGGCGTCGGCGAGGCGATCGACCGGCATCGCGTTCTCGGTATCAGGAATCGGCACCGCGATGATGTGACGGGTGAGACCGGCAAAATTGGCGAGAAAGCCCTGCGCATCCTTGTTGGCCATCATGCCCGCGATGACGACGAGCGGCCGCGACACCCGCTCTTCGAGGTC
>NZ_JALBGZ010000068.1:0-15317 GCF_023006515.1 Bradyrhizobium sp. PRIMUS42 | reverse complement strand
CGCGCTTGCGCCGGTTCGCCGCCGAGCCGGAGCAGGACAATGGTCTCGGCACCGGTGGGCTCGACCATCTCGACCGGCGCGGTGATTACAACCGGCGCGCTCACGGCGCCGGAGAACGCGCGGTCCCCCTCGGCAATACACTCTGGCCTGATCCCGAACACCACCTCGCGGCCGAGATAGGGTGCCGCCGCATCGTAGCCCTGCAGACGAAGGCGAACCTCGTCCGGCCGCCCGGCGCCGATCACGACCATCGGCCCGTCGCTGCCTGCCTCGAGCCGGGCCGGCATGGTGTTCATCGGCGGCGAGCCCATGAAGCGCGCCACGAACAGATTGGCGGGGTAGCGATACACCGTATCCGGATCGGCGAACTGCTGCACCACGCCGCGATGCATCACGGCGATCCGCGTCGCCATCGTCATCGCCTCGATCTGGTCGTGGGTGACGTAGACGATGGTGGCGCCGATGCGCTGGTGCAGCCGCTTGATCTCCATCCGCATCTCCACGCGCAGCTTGGCGTCGAGGTTAGAGAGCGGCTCGTCGAACAGGAAGAGCAGGGGATCCCGCACCAATGCGCGCCCCATCGCCACGCGCTGGCGCTGGCCGCCGGAGAGCTGCGAAGGTTTGCGTCCGAGCAGCGGCTCGATCTGGAGCAGCTTCGCCACGTTCGCGACCGCCTTCTCCTGCTCGGCCTTGGCTACGCCTCGGCATTCCATGCCGAAGGTGATGTTCTGGCGTACCGTCATCGATGGATAGAGCGCGTAGGACTGGAACACCATGGCGATGTCGCGATCCTTGGGCGGGATGTTATTGACCACGCGTCCGCCGATCTCGACTGTCCCTGCGCTCGGATGATCGAGCCCGGCAACGATGTTGAGCAGCGTGGACTTGCCGCACCCGGATGGCCCGACAAGCACCGTGAACTCGCCGCTTTCGATGTCGAGATCGACGCCCTTCAGCACCTCCAGATTGGCGTAGCGCTTCGACAGAGTGCGAATGCTCAGTGCCGCCATGATGGCCTCATCATTTCACGGCCCCGGCGGTGAGGCCTCGCACGAAGTACCGGCCGCCGAGGACATAGATCAACAAAGTGGGGAGCGCTGCGATGATCACCGCGGCGCTCTGCACGCCATGCTGCGGGATGTCTGCCACCGCGGCAGATAGCGCGATGAGAGCGGCCGTGACCGGCTGCTGCTGGCCGCTCGTGAACGTCACGCCATAGAGGAATTCGTTCCAGATATGCGTGAACTGCCAGATCACGGTGACGATCAGGATAGGCGGCGACAGCGGCAGGATGATGCGCCAGAAAATGCGAAAGAACCCGGCGCCGTCGATCCGCGCGGCCCTGATCAGTTCATGGGGGATGGCGACATAGTAGTTCCGGCAGAACAGCGTGGTGAAGGACAGCCCCTGGATGGTGTGGATCAGCACGAGCCCCGCCAGCGTGTTGATCAGACCGATGTCCCGCAGCACGATGGTCCAGGGCAAGAGGCGCATCTGCTGGGGAAGGAAAAGGCCAAGCGTCACGATTCCGTAGATCCAGTTGTCGCCGCGAAAACGCCAGAGCGACACCGCGTAACCCGCGACCGCACCGAGTAAGGTCGAGAAGATCGTCGCGGGAATCGTGACCAGCGCGGAGTTCAGCATGTACGGCCGGATGCCGGCGCAGGTCTCGGCGACGCAAAAGCCGCTCCAGGCCGCGGCGTAGTTGCCCCAGGCCAGATGTTGCGGCCAGCCGATCATCGAACCTTGCGCGATCTCCTCGTTGGTGCGGAGCGAGTTCAGGACGACGACGGCCAGCGGCGCGAGCCAGGCCACAGCGATCAGCAGGACGATGAGGTAGATCAGGATCCGGCTTGGTGCGAAGCCCCGCTCACGCATGGCTCGCCCGCCGCCGCTGGAGATATCGCCACGCCGCATAGGGCAGCAGGACCGCGAGGAGAATGAGCAGCATGAGCACCGCCGCCGCCGCGCCTCGGCCGAGCAGGCTGCGCTGGAACATCAGGTCGTAGACGACGAGGGCGGGCAGCTGGGTCGCAATTCCCGGCCCGCCGTTGGTGAGCGCGCGGACGAGATCGAATGTCGAAATCGCGAACTGCAACTGGATCACGACGACGGTGATGGTGATCGGCCAAAGCGACGGCAGAATGATGCGTCGGTACATCCGGATCGGTCCGGCGCCATCAATCTGCGCGGCCTTGACGATGTCGCCGTCGACGGACCTGAGGCCGGCAAGGAACAGCGCCATGGCAAAGCCGGAGGATTGCCAGATCGCGGCGATAACGATGGTCCAGATGGCCATGTCGCGGTCGATCAGCCAGTCGAACTTGAAGGAGGTCCAGCCGAGGTCGTGGACGAGCTTCTGGATTCCAAGGCCAGGATTGAGCAGCCAGCTCCAGACCGTGCCGGTGACCACGAACGACACCGCGAGCGGGTAGAGGAAGATGGATCGCAGCACGTTCTCGCCGCGAATGCGCTGATCGAGCAGGATCGCAAGGACGAGGCCGGTCGCCGCGCTCAACACCACGAAAGAGATGCCGAACAGCAACAGATTATCGAAGGCGATCTGCCAGTTCCGCGATGCCGCGACCGCCGAGTAGTTGCGCAATCCCACCCAGCCCGCAACAGGGACGAGGGTGGATGGCGTGAACGAGATCCAGATCGTCCACAGCGAGAACGAGACGAGGTGCGCTGCGGAGAGCAGCAGCGGCACCCAGATCATCAGATATTCGGGCAGCCGGCGCACCCATTCAGGAAGCGCCGGTCGGCCCGGTCTCATCGCAGCGGCATTGCTCAACGTGAGCCCTCGACGGCCTCGGCGAGGCGCGTGGCCGCCTGCTCGGGCTTGATCGTCTTGTTCTTCACGTACTCCGTGATGACGTCGATCATCGCGGCGGTCATGCCGTTTTCCTGCGCCATATTGTGCGCAAGGCTCAGGACTGCCTGATTGCTGGCAATAGCCTCCTTCAGAGCTGCGCCGGTTCGCCGTTGACCGTCCGACCAGCCTTCACCGGACAGATCGACATCGGTACGCACGGGGATCGATCCCGTGATCTGCGAGTACATGGTCTGGATCGCCGGATCCATGACGAGCTTGGCCATCAGGGTCTGGCCGGCTTGCAAGTCCGCCTCCTTGCGCTGCCAGAAGATGAAGGCATCTGCATTCAACAGGAAGACCGGCTTGCTGTTGTCGCTGGGGCCCGGCGCAATCACGAAGTCCTCGAACTTGAAGCCGGCGTTGCGCAGGACGCCTTGTGCCCAGCCGCCCATGATCATCATGCCCATGTCGCCGTCGATGAAGCGCTTCAAATTGGTCGAGAAGTGCTGGGCGCCGACGTTGGGATCCATCCAGTCGGCGATCTTGCGCACTTGCGCGAACGCAGCCTTGATCTCGGGACCCTCGAGAGCCTTCTTCTCGAGGTTCATGATGGCGGCGCGGTAAGCGAGAGGACTGATGCCCGCCAAGGCGGCCTCGAACTTTTGTCCGTCGTCCGGGCGGGTCCCGCCGTTGGCGATGGGATAGGCGACACCGCCCGCCTTCATCTTTTCGGCGAGATCGTTGAAGTCAGCCCAGGTGACGGGGATCTTGTCGGCTTTGGCCTTGTCCATGGCGCGCTTGGACAGAAACAGCATGTTGGTGCTGTAGATCTGCAGCGGCAGTGCGATCCATTTGCCGCCCGGCTTGTGCAGTTTCGCAAGGTCCGGCGCGACGACCTTCTCGTAACCGGCGGCAGCGACAAGGGCATCGAGATCGACGGTCGGGGCAATCTTCGACCACGCCGCAATCTCGGGGCCCTTGAGTTGCGAACAGGCCGGCGGATCGCCGGCCATGATCTGCGCCCGCAGCTTGTTCATCATCTCGGTGGTGAACCCGGGCACGGGCGAATGCTGCCAGACGCCGCCCTTCTCCTCGAATTTCTTGCCGAGCGCCGTAATGGCCGCGCCATCGCTGCCTGCGGACCATTGCGAGATCACGGTCAGGCGCGGTTTGGCCGCGCCTTGCGCGCGGGCAAATGCCGGCAGTGCGAGCGTGGCAACGGATCCAGCGAGCAGACGGCGCCTTGTTGTTGTGATCGGCATGGCAGTTCCTCCCGGTGTGAAATCTCGGCGCGTGTGGGGCCGTGCAGGCTCAGCGCATGTCAGGCCGCCTCCGTCGATGCCGCGGGCATCCCGCCGCGGCTGGCGAGACAAAAGGCGGCGAAGGCAAGTGCAGCCTGCGGATCGTTGCCGGTCGATGGCGGCACGAAGGCGAGGGACACCTGCGCCAATTTGCGACCGCCCAGCAGACAGGCGTCCAGTCCTTCGACCACGGCGTTGCGATCGTCGTCGGCGAGAAGCGACGGCCAGCCGCTGATCGCAACGCCGCCGCACGGCTTCACGTTCAGCGTGTTGCCGATCGCAAGGCCAAGCCGGAACAAGCGCCGGCGCAGCTCCTGGCGCACGCGCGAGGCGAGCGGGATCCTGTTCACCCATTCGCTGCCGAGCTGGAGCAATTCGGCTTCGGCAACGCCGAGAAGCTCGGCAAGGGCAGGAAGCGACGTGTACGCCTCGACACAGCCATTGTGGCCGCAGCGGCAACGCGGCCCGTCGGGACCGAACACCATGTGGCCGAGCTCGACCGGCTGAAGGTTGTCGGCTTCGGTTGGATCATCCATCCAGGCGCCGGCAACGCCGTGGCTGACGAAAACGAACAGATGGGTGTCGCTGAACGGATAATTTTCCGCGCGGCAGCGGTGAAAGGTGGCGTGCGCGACGACCGAATTGGTGAACTCGAGCCGCACGTCGGCGAACATCTCGCCGAACATGTCCCTGATACGCCCGACATCGCAGGGAATGATCGGATTGGCCGATATGCTGAGACGGCCGAGGCCGGGAATCGAGACGCCGATCTGGGAGAGGGTGATCCGGCGGCGCCGCGTCCAGTCGCGCAACAATGTCATGGCTTCGCGAAACGCCCGGCCGACGGTCTCGACGGTCGGCGTCTTCGGTAGCTTCACACGCTCGGTGTAGTGCAGTTTGCCCGACAGGCCGCCGACGCCGACGCTGAGCCGTTGAGCGGTCAGCTCGAAGGCCGCAAGCGCGACCGAGCCATCGAGCGACACGAGACCGGTCGGGCCGCCGACGTAAGGGGCAGGGCGCCGCACTTCCTCGATCAGGCCTTCGGACTTCAGGTCAAACAGGATGCGCGACAGGCTCGCCTCGGACAGGCGCACGGCCTTGGCCAGAGGCGGACGAAACGAGCCGCCCGACTGAAGCAGATGAGTCAAAATGGCAGCGCGCGTCTGCCGCCGACTTCTCGGCTGCTCCGGCATTTCCATCCCTGTGGTCATTCTTACTTAGTGTAAGAATGCGCGCGGAGGGTTTCGACTGTCAAGCGTTCGCTGCCACATGCAGGGACTTGTTGTTGTGCGCGGCAGCAAGCGTGGAGCGGTACGATCGGTCTCGTAGAGTGGGCAAAGCGAAGCGTGCCCACGATTTCGTACCTGTCGCGGACAGGTGGTGGGCACGCTGCACTTTGCCCACCCTACAAGCGCACAAACAAAAACGGCGCCATCTTGCGATGGCGCCGTTTCGTTGGACACTTCCGTTCGAACTTACTTGCGATCCTTGATCGCGACATAGTCGCGGCGGGTGACGCCGGTGTAGAGCTGGCGCGGACGGCCGATCTTCTGCTGCGGGTCCTCGATCATCTCGCTCCACTGGCTGATCCAGCCGACGGTGCGGGCGACCGCGAACAGCACGGTGAACATCGAGACCGGGAAGCCCATCGCCTTCAGCGTGATGCCCGAATAGAAGTCGACGTTCGGGTAGAGCTTGCGGTCGATGAAGTACTGGTCGCTGAGCGCGATCTTCTCGAGCTCCATCGCCACCTTCAGCATCGGATCGTCGCCATGGCCGGTCTCCTTGAGCACGGCGTGACACATCTTCTGCATGATCTTGGCGCGCGGATCGTAGTTCTTGTAGACGCGATGACCGAAGCCCATCAGGCGGACTTCAGAGTTCTTGTCCTTCACCTTGGCGATGAACTCGGGGATATTGTCCACGGAGCCGATCTCGGCGAGCATCGCGAGCGCGGCTTCGTTGGCGCCGCCGTGCGCCGGGCCCCACAGGCAGGCGATGCCGGCGGCGATGCAGGCGAACGGGTTGGCGCCGGAAGAGCCGGCGATACGCACCGTCGACGTCGATGCGTTCTGTTCGTGATCGGCGTGCAGGATGAAGATCTTGTCCAGCGCGTCAGCCAGCACCGGGTTGATCTTGTAGTCCTCGCAGGGCACGGCGAAGCACATGTTGAGGAAGTTCTCGGAGAACGAGAGCGAGTTCTTCGGATACACGAAGGGCTGGCCGACCGTGTACTTGTAGGCCATCGCGGCCAGCGTCGGGATCTTCGCGATCATGCGCATGGAAGCGATCATGCGCTGCTTCGGATCGTTGATGTCGGTGCTGTCGTGATAGAACGCGGCGAGCGCGCCGACCGAGGCCACCATCACCGCCATCGGATGGGCGTCGCGGCGGAAGCCCTGGAAGAAGCGGGCCATCTGCTCGTGCACCATTGTGTGATGGATCACGCGGTCGTCGAAATCCTTCTTCTGCGCGGCGGTCGGCAGGTTCCCGTAGAGCAGGAGATAGCAGGTCTCGAGGAAGTCACCGTTCTCGGCGAGCTGCTCGATCGGGTAGCCGCGGTATTCCAGCACGCCCGCGTCGCCGTCGATATAGGTGATCTTGGACTGGCAACTCGCGGTGGAGGTGAAGCCGGGATCATAGGTGAACAGGCCGGACTGGCCGTAGAGCTTGCCGATATCGACGACATCAGGCCCGACGCTGCCGCTATGGATCGGGAGATCGTAGTTCTTGTTTCCGACCGTCAGTGTAGCGGTCTTATTGCTCGGTTTTGCGTCCATCGTTGGTCCCCGATGAAATGTGAAACGGGCCGGAGCCGGAGGCCCCTTTGCGAGATGATGGGGCAGGCCGGATGTTCCAGAAGGTACGGGGGAGATGGGTATATTATTGCTGTGTGCGCTGCAAGATACCCCACGCATGGTCGACTTACGTCGTAGACTGGTCCTTAAGCCGGGCGAGGCTCACCTGGCGTCCCAGAACGTCCAAAACCTCAAATATACCAGGCGACGTCGTCCGTCCGGTCAGCGCCGCCCGCAAGGGCTGGGCGACCGCGCCGAGCTTGAGACTATTTTCCTCGGTAAAAGCGCGCAGGGCGGCTTCCGTGCTGGCCCCGCTCCACGTCTCGACTTTCTCGAGCGCGGAATGAAGCTGGCCGATCAGCTTGCGGTTCTCTTGTGTCAGCAGCGCCTGCGCCTTGGGATCGAGCTCCAAGGGACGGTCGGCGAAGATGAAATAGGCGCTGTCGATCAGCTCGATCAGCGTCTTGGCGCGCTCCTTCAGAGCCGGCATGGCTTTGAGGAGTTGCGCGCGCGTGGTGTCGCTTAACTTGGCCTTAAGCTCGTCGCGGCTGGGCACGAGATGGTCGAGCACGTCCTCGAACATCTTCACGAGTGATTGATCGTCGGCGTGGCGGATGTAATGGCCGTTGAGATTTTCCAGCTTGGCAAAATCGAAGCGGGCAGCGGCCCGGCCGACGCTGGCAAGGTCGAACGCCGCGATCATCTCCTCGGTCGAGAAGATCTCCTGGTCGCCATGGCTCCAGCCGAGCCGGACGAGGTAATTGCGGAGCGCGGCCGGCAAATATCCCATGGCGCGGTAGGCATCGACGCCCAGCGCGCCATGCCGCTTGGACAGCTTCGAGCCGTCGGGGCCGTGGATCAGGGGAATGTGGGACATGCTCGGCAGAGCCCAACCCATCGCATCGTAGATCTGCTTCTGGCGGGCCGCGTTGATCAGATGGTCGTCGCCGCGGATCACGTGGGTGACGCCCATGTCGTGGTCATCGACCACCACGGCGAGCATGTAGGTGGGGTTGCCATCGCCGCGCAGCAGGACGAGGTCGTCGAGGTTCTCGTTCTGCCAGACCACGCGGCCCTGGACCTGATCCTCGATCACGGTCTCGCCGGTCTGCGGCGCGCGCAGGCGGATCGTCGGTTTGACGTTGGACGGGACCGTCGCGGGATCGCGGTCGCGCCACATGCCGTCATAGAGGCGGGTTCGCCCTTCCGCACGCGCTTTCTCGCGCATGGCGGCGAGCTCCTCGGCGGTCGCGTAGCAGCGATAGGCCTTGCCGTCGGCGAGCAGCTGCTCGGCGACCTCGCGGTGGCGCGCGGCGCGGCTGAACTGGTAGATGACCTCGCCGTCCCAGCCGAGCTCCAGCCATTTCAGGCCGTCGAGGATGGCGCCGATCGCGGCCTCCGTGGAGCGCTCCCGATCGGTGTCCTCGATCCGCAGCAGCATCTTGCCGCCATGCTTCTTCGCATAGAGCCAATTGAACAGCGCCGTGCGGGCGCCCCCGATATGGAGGAAGCCGGTCGGCGAGGGGGCAAAGCGGGTGACGACGGAATCGGTCATTCTTGGCAGGGCCTATGCATTGGAGGCGGTGGTGTATAGCAGGAACGGGACATAAACAAAGCCCGTCGGCGGACCTGCCAGGCCTTGCTTAAGCTCTTGGCTCAGCCTTCCGAATTTGGCAGAAGGGCCGCTGATTTCCCGACAGGATTTTCGTAATGACAGAACCGGTGGCAGCTGAGGTTGGGCGCGATTTCATTCGTGACATCATCCAGGCCGACCTCGATCAGGGCAGGTACCGGGAGATCGTGACCCGGTTCCCGCCGGAGCCGAACGGTTACCTGCATATCGGCCACGCCAAGTCGATCGCACTGAATTTCGGCATCGCCCAGGAGTTTCCGGGCCGCTGCCACTTGCGCTTCGACGACACCAATCCGGTCAAGGAAGAGCAGGAATATATCGATTCCATCCAGGCCGACGTGCGCTGGCTCGGCTTCGACTGGGGCAAAAATCTGTTCTTCGCCTCGGATTATTTCGAGCGCCTGTACGAATGGGCGGAGCAGCTGATCCGCGACGGGCTCGCCTATGTCGACGACCAGACCCAGGAGGAAATCCGCACCTCGCGCGGCACGCTGACCGAGCCGGGCAAGAACTCGCCGTTCCGCGACCGCAGTGTGGACGAAAACCTCGACCTGTTCCGGCGCATGAAGGCCGGTGAATTCCCGAACGGCGCGCGCGTGCTGCGGGCCAAGATCGACATGGCCGCGGGCAACATCAATTTGCGCGATCCCGTGCTCTACCGCATCCTGCACGCGCACCATCCGCGCACCGGCACCAAATGGAGCATCTATCCGAGCTACGATTATGCGCACGGCCAGTCCGATGCGATCGAGGGCATCACGCACTCGATCTGCACGCTGGAGTTCGAGGACCACCGGCCGCTCTACGACTGGTTCATCGAGAAACTGCCGGTGCCGTCACAGCCGCACCAGTATGAATTCGCGCGGCTGAACCTGACCTACACGCTGCTGTCCAAGCGCGTGCTGACCCAGCTCGTCCGCGACGGCCATGTCGCAGGCTGGGATGATCCGCGGATGCCGACCATGGCGGGCATGCGTCGCCGCGGCGTGCCGCCGGCTGCCTTGCGCGAATTCGTCAAGCGCATTGGGGTTGCGAAAGCCAACAGCGTGGTCGATGTCGGCATGCTGGAGTTCTGCATCCGCGAGGAGCTGAACCGCACGTCGCAGCGGCGTATGGGCGTGCTGCGGCCGCTCAAGGTGGTGATCGAGAATTATCCGGAAGGGCAGACCGAGGAACTCGAGGCGATCAACCACCCGGATGATCCCAGCGCGGGCACGCGAAAAATCACGTTCGGCCGCGAGCTCTATATCGAGCAGGACGACTTCATGGAGACCCCGCCGAAGAAGTTCTTCCGCCTGTCGCCGGGCAACGAGGTGCGGCTGCGCTACGCCTATTTCGTCAAGTGCACCGGCGTGATCAAGAACGACAAGGGTGAGGTGGTGGAGCTGCGTTGCACCTACGACCCCGCGACCAAGGGCGGCAATGCGCCCGACGGCCGCAAGGTCAAGGCGACCATGCATTGGCTGCCGGCGGCGGCGTCCGTGCCCGCGGAGATCCGCATCTACAACCAGCTGTTCGCCAATCCGAGCCCGGACGCCTCGAATTTTGCAGCCGATCTCAATCCGAATTCTCTGGAGATCCTGTCCGACGCGCGGATCGAGGCATCGGTGGCCGAGAGCAATGCGACCGAGCCGATGCAGTTCGAGCGCCAGGGCTATTTCGTGCGCGACAAGGACTCCACGCCGGGCAAGCCGGTGTTCAGCCGCACCATCGGGCTCCGGGACACCTTTGCGAAGGAAGTCGCGAAGGGGTAGGGGCACGGGATGCAAGGGGAAGCCGACGATATCGTGTCCGCCATCATGGCGAAGTGGTCTGTCGGCTTTGGGAAGCTCGACGCAGCCGACATTGCTGCGCTCTACTCACGGAACGCTTTCTTCTTCGGCTCGAATCCACGGCTTTACCGCGGCCGGGAAGGCGTCGCGGCCTATTTCAATGGCTTGCCGCGCTGGCATTCGCCCAGCGTCACCTTCTCCGAGGTGATATCCGCGTGGGTCGCCTCTGACGTGATCAACATGGCCGCCATCGCCTCGTTCGACCTCGGCGAGGAAGGTCCGCCGCTGTCGGTGAAGATCACCTGGGTGATTATTCGCGAGGACGCCGATTGGAAGATCGTCAATCATCACGTCTCGTCGCGGGTCCCGATGATCTAGCAGTGGGGCTCTGCCCGTCCCACCAGGCGCGCGGTCGCCGCCCGCTAGATGTCGTAGTAGAGATGGAACTCGTAAGGATGAGGTCGCAGGCGGATCGGGTCGACCTCCTTCTTGCGCTTGTAGTCGAGCCAGGTTTCGATCACGTCGGCGGTGAAGACATCGCCGCGTAGCAGGAATGCGTGATCGCGCTCGAGCGCGTCGAGCGCCTGGTCCAGCGATCCTGGCGTGGACTTCACCTCCTTCGCCTCCGCAGGCGGGAGGTCGTAGAGATTCTTGTCGATCGGGCTGCCGGGGTCGATCCGCTTGTCGATACCGTCGAGGCCAGCCATCAGCATCGCCGCGAAGGCCAGGTAGGGATTGCAGGACGGATCTGGCGAACGAAACTCGACGCGCTTGGCGCGCGGATTCGGCGAATACATCGGAATCCGGCAGCAGGCTGAGCGATTGCGCTGGGAGTAGACGAGGTTGATCGGAGCTTCATAGCCCGGCACCAGACGCCGATAGGAATTCGTGGTGGGGGCGCAAAGCCCGCACAACGCCCAGGCGTGGCTCAAAAGCCCGCCGATGTAGTAGCGGCCGAGCTGGCTCAACTCGGCGTAGTCACCTTTGTCGTAGAACAGATTGGTCTCACCCTTCCAGAGCGATTGGTGAACGTGCATGCCCGAAGCGTTGTCCTCGAACAGCGGCTTCGGCATGAATGTCGCGGTCTTGCCGTGCTGATGCGCGGTGTTCTTCACCACGTATTTGTACATCATCAGGTTGTCGGCCATGCGGGTGAGGGTGGTGAAGCGCATGTCGATCTCGTTTTGGCCGCCGGTTGCGACTTCATGGTGATGGGCCTCGATCTGGATCCCCAGAGATTCCATCGTCAGCACCATTTCGGTGCGTAGCGCCTGCATGCTGTCGGTCGGGGGAACGGGAAAGTATCCCTCCTTCGGGCGCGGTTTGTGGCCGAGATTCGGCCCTTCCTCGGAGCCGGTGTTCCAGCTGCCTTCGCTGGAGTCGATTGCGTGCATGGCGTAGTTGATGCCCTGTGCGTAGCGCACCTCGTCGAAGACGAAGAACTCCGCTTCCGGGCCGAAATAGCTCGTATCGGCACGGCCGGTGCTCTTGAGGTAGGTTTCGGCTTTCTGGGCGATGTAGCGGGCATCCCGGCTATAGGACTGGCTGGTCACGGGGTCGCGGATGTTGCAGATGAGAACCAGGGTTTTGGCCGGACTATAGGGGTCGACGAATGCCGTCGTCGGATCGGCGACGACCAGCATGTCGCTTTCCTGGATCTCCTGGAAGCCTCGGATCGATGAGCCATCGAACCCAATGCCCTCATTGAGCGCATCGGCAGTCACCGCGCTCGGCGGGACGGAAAAATGTTGCCACATCCCCGGCAGGTCGGTGAACCGCAAATCGATCATCTGGACTTTCTCGTCCGTGATCGCCTTCACGAGGTCTTCGGCTGTCGTGCATTTCGCAACCATGGCTTCGCTCCCAGGTCAGCGTCCCGAGATCGCGTAGCCGCTCGGCCGCAACCTAGCGGCTCGCGACGGACTGTGGTCCACGTTCGGCGTTGTCGCCGCAGTCAGGCATGCTTCGCGCGACGGCAGTCAGCTTTGATGCGGCCCGCGCATCAGCTTCATCGCGTCTTCGATGTGCCGCCAGGTTTTTGCCAATTCGAGCTCGCCCTTCTGCTCGAGGTCGATGGCGTTTTGAGCGGCTTCCGCAATGGCCTTGGGGCCATGGGCTTCCAGCAACTGCCGCGCATAATCGTGGATTTCCATTTCTCGCATGGCGTCATCTCCCTCTTGTTCTGGGCGCGAACCGGGTGGGCCGAGAACGGCAGACATTGACACCTGTCAAGCGCCGATAGTCTGCATCCTGGTGCGCCGCACTTGCAAGGGCCCTTCCCAGGGCATGGGCGGCCGGATGGGGCGCCGGCTCCTGGTCGCGGCAACACAGCGCAGGACGGAGGGATGGTTCTTCACCGGTGCGCCCCCACATCAATACGAGAAGGGAGGTGAACATCATGCGCATCCAACATTGGCAAGACGCTGGTAGCCTGTTGGTGGGCGTGTGGCTGGTCCTGTCGTCCTTCGTCCTCGGCTTATCCGGGGCTGCTGTCTGGATCACCATCGCACTCGGGCTCGGCGTCATGCTGTTTGCCGTGGAAGCCTTTGTCGTCCCGTCCTACCTGGAAGAGTGGGGCGAAATGCTGCTGGGCCTGGCTCTGGTGCTGGCGCCTTGGTCCATTGGCTATGAGCCCGTATCGGCCACGGTCAGCAGCGTATTGTCGGGCCTATTGGTGATCTTGCTCGCTGCCTGGGAATTGATAACCGATCGCGACTTCAGTACCTGGTGGCACGATCACTGGCCTCACCGCGCCGGCTGAGACGAGAGGTTGCCGGCTCCTCTCCGACCGCCATCGGCTGGCGGCCGGAGGAGAGGTGATTACCGTTACGATGCGGTTCTGGGCTCGATCGGTTGCCAGATGCTGATCTTGCGAGTCTCCGGCATCAGGAAGACCGCAAGCACGAAGCACACTGCAGGCACCGCAATCGGGTAGATCAGCGCGTAGCCGATGCTGCCGGTCGCCGCGTAGGCCGCCGATGTGATGAACGGCACCAATCCGCCACCCCAGCCGTTGCCGATGTGGTACGGCACCGATACCGACGTGTACCTGATCCTGGCCGGAAAGTATTCCGCCAGGAATGCGCCGACCGGCCCGTAGACCATCCCGACGTAGCAAACGAGAATGAAGATGATGAAGATCGCGGTCGGATAGTTGATGTTGCCGGGCTGCGTGACCGTTCCCAGCCACAGATAGAGCGGATAGTACGTGATCGCAGCGAGCAGCATGCCGCCCAGGATCACCGGCTTGCGGCCGATATGATCCGACAGCCAGCCGAAGAAGATCAGGCTCGGGGTCGCAATCAGAAGTGCCGCTCCCACGATGTAGGCCGAGGTCACCGCATCCACCTTGGAGACCTGCTGCAGGAAGTACAGCGCCCAGAACTGGCCGCTGTACCAGACCACGCCCTGTCCGATCAGGACGATGATGGCGATCCCGATGTATTTGATGTTGGCGCTGAGGAACGCCTCCCTCCAGGGATTCCTGGTCATCTGCCCGCGAGCCTTGATCTCCTGGAAGATCGGAGTCTCCTGCAGTTGGAGCCGAATGTAGATCGCGATGGCCACCAGCAGGAAAGACACCAGGAACGGAACGCGCCAGGCCCATTCGTCGAAGACCTGATTGCCGAACCAGGTCCGTGTCAGGACGATCACGGCCAGCGACACCACGATGCCGAGAGTCGGAGAGGTCTGTAGCCAGCCGGTGTAGTAGCCGCGCTTGTCGTCCGGCACATGCTCCGCGACATAGGTGATGGCGCCGCCATATTCGCCGCCGAGGCACAGACCCTGGATCATGCGCAAGCCGAACAGAACGAACGCCGCCGTTAGACCGATGGACTGGTAGGTCGGGATCAACCCGATTGCCCCCGTACCCAGTCCCATTCCGCTCAGCGTGATGAGGAATGTATATTTTCGTCCGACCCTGTCACCCATCCATCCAAAGAGGAAGGCTCCCAGCGGGCGGATCAGGAAGCCCGCGGTGAACAGAGCGATCGTGCTGAGGAGGGCTGCAACCGGGTGGGATTGCTCGAAGAACTTGACCGACAGAACGGCGGCCAGGCTGCCAAAGATATAGAAATCATACCATTCGATGACGTTTCCCACCGATGCAGCAACGATCACGCGGCGGAAATCGTGCGGTACTTGAACTGCCATGTGCTGCTCCTATCGAATTCAAACGCCACTCCTCGCGCATTTCAGCGCCAGTTCGCTCGCGGAGTGCGTTTGGTGTGCGGCGCTACAGGCGAGAATTGCGAGTTGCGTCCGCAACGCCTGGTCTCAGAGGAACCTTGGACCACCTGAGAAGAGCTTCGGCGGCCTTCGGTACCGCGAGCTGTCACGACCTGGCCCGTCTGTGCGGGGGAGGCGTTGAGAGCAGTTTAATCCTGCCAAGGCCGGCCCCTTATGAGACTTTCGGCTCAATCGACCCGAACCGAGGCTGCCTCCGTCCAGAGACAGAACGGTCGCCCATCGCGCCGGGCGGTCGTGTCACGAATGAACGGAAAGGACCTCTCGGGCGTTGTGTGGGTCCCCAACGAGGAGCCCACCATGCAGAACATCGCAGAGCATATGGAAGTCATCGGCGCCGACGGCGTTCACATCGGTACTGTCGACAAGGTCGAAGGCAACCGTATCAAGCTGACCAAGAAGGACAGCGGCGAGGGCAGCCACAAGGGCCATCATCATTTCATCGACAAGGGCCTCGTCGCCGATGTCGAGGGCAACAAGGTCCGCCTCTCGGCCAAGGCCTCGGTGGCCGTGACCATGGAAGAGGAAAAGTAGGGCGCCTCCGAGCCCGTTCCTGATCCGTACCCTATTCGGCCAACTGCACGTTCCGGTAGCCTCTGGACCCATCGCGTCGCGTAAGGTGCAGGGGAATGGCGGAGCCGGGGCGGCCAGTGCGCTCCCAAGGTATAGCCGGGACGTGGCCCGTTGGCCGCGTTGCGCCCGCCGGCGGCTTTGTTCCGGCGGGCTTTGGCATCTGGCCCGCGATCGTCG
>NZ_JALBGZ010000689.1:0-3314 GCF_023006515.1 Bradyrhizobium sp. PRIMUS42 | reverse complement strand
CGCCGAGCGATTGAACCTGCGTGACCGGACCCGGATCGCGCGCGCTCTCGAAGTGGTCGAGGCGACCGGCCGTTCCCTGCTCGACTGGCATCGGGAGGGCCAGCCGCCGCTGCTGCCGAAGGACAGTTTTCGCGCGGTATTTCTCGCTCCCGACCGCGACGAGCTCTATGCACGGATCGACGCCCGTTTCGATGCCATGTTGGGAGCCGGCGCGTTGAGCGAGGTCGAGCGGCTCGCCGCCAGACACCTCGATCCGCTGCTGCCGGCGATGAAAGCCCACGGCGTGCCGGCCCTGATCCGGCACCTGCGCGGTGAGCTCAGCCTGGAGCAGGCCGCCATGATCGGGCGTGCCGACACCCGGCACTATGCCAAGCGGCAATTCACCTGGTTCCGGCATCAATTGCCGGAGTTCGAATGGGTAAAGCCGGAGGAGGCGAGGGCTTGGCTCGCCGCCATGCGGAGCGTCGTCAGCGATCCAGGCTGACGCCCTTTTCTACCCGGGTTCCACAATTTACCTCTCGCCGAACTCAGGGAACACCGCTACATTGCCAAAATCGCGTGGGATTGGCCGCATTGCCTTGACATCCAAGCTTTGGCCGCTATGTTTCGCGCAACCTTTGGGAAGCCGAGCGCCTGCAATGCGTAACATTATTACCAAACTCCTTATCGCCGTCGTACCCAGGCACACCGCCGGGGATGGCTAGCTGCCATCCACATGACAGGCGGTGTGCATGGGCCCTCTTCGGGGCCTTTTTTATTTCCCGAACCCGACACGACCAAAGCCGCTGACAACAGCGCATCCGGAGCAAGCCAATGAGCGACAAGAGCCACGATCCGAACCAGATGACCGGCGCCGCGATGATCGTTCGCGCGCTCATCGATCACGGCGTGACCGACATTTTCGGCTATCCCGGCGGCGCCGTGCTTCCGATCTATGACGAGATCTTCCAGCAGAGCGAGGTCCAGCACATCCTGGTTCGCCACGAGCAGGGCGCGGGCCACGCCGCCGAGGGTTATGCCCGCTCGACCGGCAAACCGGGCGTCGCGCTGGTGACCTCCGGACCCGGTGCCACCAACATGGTGACGCCGCTGACGGATGCGCTGATGGACTCGATCCCGCTGGTCTGCATCTCGGGCCAGGTGCCGACGCATCTGATCGGCAACGACGCGTTCCAGGAATGCGACACCGTCGGCATCACGCGCCCCTGCACCAAGCACAACTGGCTGGTGCGCGACGTCAACGATCTCGCAAAGGTTCTGCACGAAGCTTTCTATGTCGCGACCTCAGGCCGACCGGGCCCGGTGCTCGTCGACGTTCCCAAGGACGTGCAGTTCGCGACCGGTACCTATCATCCGCCGCGCAAATCCGACGTGCACCGCTCCTATGCGCCGCGCGTGAAGGGTGATGCGACGCAGATCCGCAAAGCCATCGCGCTGCTCGCCAATGCGAAGCGCCCGGTGATCTATAGCGGTGGCGGCGTCATCAATTCCGGCCCCGAGGCGACCAGGCTCTTGCGCGAGCTGGTCGAGGTCACCGGTTTCCCAATCACGTCCACGCTGATGGGCCTCGGCGCGTACCCTGCGTCGGGCAAGAACTGGCTCGGCATGCTGGGCATGCACGGCACTTACGAAGCCAACATGACGATGCATGATTGCGACGTCATGCTGTGCGTCGGCGCGCGCTTCGACGACCGCATCACCGGCCGCGTCGATGCGTTCTCGCCCGGCTCGAAGAAGATCCATATCGACATCGACCCGTCCTCGATCAACAAGAACATCCGGGTCGACGTTCCGATCATCGGCGATTGCGGCAACATCCTCGGCGACATCCTCCAGGTGTTCAAGGCGGAGGCGAAGAAGCCCGACATCAAGGCGTGGTGGCAGCAGATCGCGCAGTGGCGTGCCCGCAACTCGCTCTATTACCGGAAGAGCAACGATGTCATCCTGCCGCAGCACGCGATCCAGAGCCTGTTCGAGGCGACGCGCGGCAAGGATACCTACATCACCACCGAGGTCGGCCAGCACCAGATGTGGGCGGCGCAGTTCTTCGGCTTCGAGGAGCCGCATCGCTGGATGACGTCAGGCGGTCTCGGCACCATGGGCTACGGCCTGCCGGCCGCGGTGGGCGTGCAGGTGGCCCATCCCGACAGCCTCGTCATCGACATCGCGGGTGATGCCTCGGTGCAAATGACGATGCAGGAGATGTCGACGGCGGTGCAGTACGAGCTGCCGATCAAGATCTTCATCCTGAACAACCAATACATGGGCATGGTGCGGCAGTGGCAGCAGCTGCTGCACGGGAACCGCCTGTCGCATTCCTACTCGGAGGCGCTGCCGGATTTCGTCAAGCTCGCGGAAGCCTATGGCGGCGTCGGCATCCAGGTGCACAAGCCCGGCGATCTCGACGGCGCCATCCAGGAGATGATCTCGGTCAAGCGGCCCGTGCTGTTCGACTGCCGCGTCGCGGCGCTCGAAAACTGCTTCCCGATGATTCCGTCCGGCAAGGCGCACAACGAGATGCTGTTGCCGGAGCAGGCCAACGACGAGGCCACCGCCAAGGCGTTCGCCGGCGGCAAGGCGCTGGTGTGACGAGAGAGATTTGAGGGGACGACAATGAACCAGCCCGCATCCGCCTATTTCATCGAGGAGCGCCACGATCCGAACGAGACGCATACGCTCTCGGTGCTCGTGCAGAACGAGCCGGGCGTGCTCGCGCGCGTCATCGGCCTGTTCTCCGGCCGCGGCTACAACATCGAAAGCCTCACGGTCTCTGAGACCGAGAGCCAGAAACATCTGTCGCGCATCACCATCGTCACCACGGGCACGCCGATGGTGATCGAGCAGATCAAGCACCAGCTCGATCGCATGATCCCGGTCTACCGGGTCGTCGACATGACCCTGACCAGGCGCTCGATCGAGCGGGAGCTCGCGATGGTGAAGGTGCGCGGGCAGGGCGAGCATCGGGTCGAGGCGCTCAGGCTGGCGGATGCGTTCCGCGCCCGGGTGATCGACGCCACCACCGAGAGCTTTGTGTTCGAGATCACAGGCAATACCGACAAGATCAATCAATATATCGACCTGATGCGCCCGCTCGGCCTTGTCGAGGTGTCGCGCACCGGCGTTGCCGCGATCGGTCGCGGGCCTGAAGGGATGTAAACCATGCTGGCGCGCGACTGGTACTATAACGAGCGGAACCGGATGGGGATCGGGCCCGCGGTGGCGTCGATCTACGACAACCATGACGACGCCGACCTGCGGGCGCGCGCCGCGCTGAAAACGCTCGGGGTGCAGCGCGGCTGGCGCATCGCCGACAT
>NZ_JALBGZ010000688.1:0-3323 GCF_023006515.1 Bradyrhizobium sp. PRIMUS42 | reverse complement strand
GGGTGCGAGAAGGCGCCCGGCGCCTTGCCCGGGCGCACCGGCGCGTCGATCCAGCGATCGGTGAAGAAGCGCTCGGCGATGTCAGCCATCTTGGGCGAGAAGCCGCGATAGGCCGTCAGCACCATGCTTCGCGCGTCAGGCCAGCCGATGATGTCGGTCGCCGCAAACGGCAGCGGCGCGTTGCGGTCCCAATAGGCCAGCTTCTTCTTGCCGAACCACTTCGCCTTCAGCGCGTAATAGCGGTGCGACAGCTTCGGATAGGCCGCGCGCACGGAGGCGACCAGCGCATCCACCACCTCTCGCTCGACGCGATTGTTCAGATGGCGGGAATCCGCGACGTCCTGGAAACCGCGCCAGCGGTCGGAGATGTCCTTGTCCTTGGCCAGCGTGTTGGTGATCAGCGCAAAGGTGCGCTCATTGGCCTTGAAAGTTTTCGCCAGCGCCTCCGCCGCGCTCTTGCGCTTGGAGCCGTCGCGGTCCTGCAACAGATTGAGCGTCGGCTCGATCGCCAGCTCCTTGGACCCGACCTTGAAGCGCAGGCTGGAGATGGTCTGGTCGAACAGCCGGTTGAAGGCGGAATAGCCGGTCTGCGCCTTCTCCAGGAAAAGCTGCTCGAGCTTGTCGTCGAGCTGATACGGCTTCTCCTTGCGCAGATCCTCGATCCAGGGCCGGTAATGTGCAAGCTCGGCGGCCTGTATCGCCCGGTTCAAGATATCGTCATCGATGCGGTTGAGCTCGAGCGCGAAAAACAGCAGATGCGTGGAGGCCGCCGTCAGCCGCTCGGAAACGTCGCCGTAAAACTTTGAAATCGCAGGGTCCACGCTATCGCCGGCATGAACGAGGCCGGCGTATGAGCCGAGACGGCCGGCAAGATCATCGATCGCCTCATAGCGTCGCACGGCTTCCGCGAGCCATTTTCCGCCATCTTCGTTTGCTGTCCCTGTCGCGAGCTTGCCCTTGTAGTCGGTCTCGAACGCGACGCAATCGGCATCCATCTTGTCGAGATCGCGCGCCACTTCCGGCGCATCGATCCCGGAATAGAGATCGGCGAGGTTCCACTCCGGAAGCTTGCCGGTTTTGCTCGCAGGCTTTGCGGAGGGTTTTGCCTTGGCGGATTTCTTGGCGACGGATTTCTTGACGGCTGGCTTGCGGAGAGCAGACTTCTTGAGAGCAGGCTTGGAGCTCGAATTCATTGTGTGGGAAACCTGTGTTCAACAATCGCGGCGGCGGGCTGGGGCATCAAGGTTTAAGAGTGCGTTAATCGGCTTCGGCCAGAGTGCCCCGATTCGAGACAGATAGTAGTAGCGTGCGGGGAACACCATGGCTGCCAGTATTTTGATCGCCGACGACGACGCCGTAGCCCGCCGGCTGGTCGAGAACATGGTGCAGAAATGCGGCTATGAGACGGTCGTCGTGGATTCCGGCGACGCCGCGATCGCCGCCCTCACCGCCCCCGACGCAGCGGCGATCGACGCCGTCATCCTCGATCTCGTGATGCCCGGCCTCGACGGCATGGGCGTGCTGGCGAAGATCCGCGAAGTCGGCCTCAGCGTCCCCGTCATCGTGCAGACCGCCCATGGCGGCATCGACAACGTGATCTCGGCGATGCGCGCCGGTGCGGCCGATTTCGTGGTCAAGCCGGTCGGTGTGGAGCGGCTCCAGGTCTCCTTGCGCAATGCTCTCAACGCCTCCGCACTCAAGGGCGAATTGCAGCGCATCCGGCACAGCCGCGAGGGCCGGCTGACCTTCTCCGACATCATCACCCGCTCCGAAGCGATGGCAGGCGTGATGCGCGCCGCACAGAAGGCGGCGAACTCCGCGATTCCCGTTCTGATCGAAGGCGAGTCCGGCGTCGGCAAGGAGCTTTTCGCGCGCGCCATCCATGGCAGCGGCGAGCGCAAGGCAAGGCCGTTCGTCGCCGTCAATTGCGGCGCGATCCCCGACAACCTCGTCGAGTCCATTCTGTTCGGCCACGAAAAGGGTGCTTTCACCGGCGCCACCGAGCGGCACATGGGCAAATTCGTCGAAGCCCATGGCGGCACGCTGTTTCTGGACGAGGTCAGCGAGCTGCCGCTGACCGCGCAGGTCAAGCTGCTACGGGCGCTCCAGGAAGGCGCGGTCGAGGCAGTCGGCGGCCGCAAGCCCGTCAAGGTCGACGTCCGCATCGTCTCGGCGACCAACCGCCGGCTGCTGGAGCGGGTGAAACAGGGACACTTCCGCGAAGACCTGTTCTATCGCCTGCACGTGCTGCCGCTGACGATCCCGTCGCTCCGGGCCCGGCGCGAGGACATCCCGCATCTGCTCCGGCATTTCCTGGCGCGCTTTGCCGCCGAGGAGAACCGCCAGATCACCGGCATCAGCGGCGAGGCCATGGCGCATCTCGCCCAGCTCGACTGGCCCGGCAACATCCGCCAACTTGAAAACGCGGTCTACCGTGCGGTGGTGATGAGCGAGGGCGACCAGCTCGGCCTCGGCGATTTCCCTCTGCTTGCCTCGCAGCCGCATCCCGGAACGGAGATTCCGACCGCGCCGTTGATGCTCGAGCCGGCGGCGACCCCTTCGGTGGTATCGGGTAACGAAATACCAATCGCGCCGCTCCCGGCCACGGGAACTCTTGCCATGCTGACCCCGACCGGCGATGTCCGCGCACTCGAGGATATGGAGAACGAGATCATCCGCTTCGCGATCTCGCATTATCGCGGCCAGATGTCCGAGGTGGCCCGCCGCCTCAAAATCGGCCGGTCCACCCTCTACCGCAAACTCGACGAGGCCGGGGTCCCCGGACATGGCGGGAAAAGCGGCGAAGAGACGCACTGAGCCTCATGCGAACGGAGGTTCGCGGGACGATGCGAGACCGGCTGTAAGCCATTAGCATGGCGACCGAATTTGGCGACCGCTTGAACCGTGACTTGGAAGTGACAGACACAGGGAAAAGCGCGTAGCGCAACCGCACAATCCGTTGCCAAGAGGCTCCCTTGAAGTCAGTTTGGCGTGAGTTGTCCCGGTTCGCGCTGGCTGCAAATCCGGGGCCTGTATATCGTCTGCGTATGAATCGTTGCGTGCAGGCGTGCAACTTTCGAGAGGCCGGCGCGATTTAGCCGAAGCTCATAGGCGATAACGAAGCTGTTCCACGAGGGACAGTTCACCCAAGGGGTGCGACACAATGCGTGACTGTTTGAACCACCGTGCGGGCTTTGACCGTGTCTTGATGACGGCCGCGGCAAAGGGATCGGCGCGGTTGAATGCCTCGACCTCGCCACGGCCCGGCGCCTCGATCAGGAACAGGCTGCCGATCATCGTCTGGCCATCGTCGGAGACGAGCG
>NZ_JALBGZ010000687.1:0-3327 GCF_023006515.1 Bradyrhizobium sp. PRIMUS42 | reverse complement strand
AGCCGCCGAGCCGGACCCGCAGCCCGTTCCGGCGGGATTGCGACCGGGTGATCCATTCCACCGCGTTCCGCCGGCTAAAGTACAAGACCCAGGTGTTCGTGTTCCACGAGGGCGACCACTACCGCACCCGGCTGACCCATTCGCTGGAGGTGGCCCAGATCGCCCGCGCGCTGGCCCGGCAGCTCGGGCTGGACGAGGACCTCACCGAAACCCTGGCGCTGGCCCATGATCTCGGCCATCCCCCGTTCGGCCATGCCGGCGAGCGGGCGCTGGACGCTTGCCTGAAGGCGTTCGGCGGCTTCGACCACAACGCCCAGACGCTCCGCGTCGTCGCTTCGCTGGAGCACCGCTACCCTGAATTCGACGGGTTGAACCTGACCTGGGAGTCGCTGGAGGGCGTCGTCAAGCACAACGGTCCGCTGACCGACCGCAGCGGTGCGCCGGTCGGGCGCTACCGCGAGCATGGTATTCCCGTCGGAATCGCCGACTACATCAAGACCTACGACCTCGAACTCTGGAGCTTCGCCTCACTGGAGGCTCAGGTCGCGGCCATCGCCGACGACATCGCCTATGACGCCCACGATATCGACGATGGCCTGCGCGCCGGCCTGTTCCATCTCGACGATCTCAAGGTGATGCCGCTCACCGCTGAAATCATCGCCGAGACCTCTGCGCATTATCCTGAGCTCGAAGAGCTCAGGCGCGGCGCTGAATTGGTGCGCGAGTTGATCTCGCATCTGATCGGCGCGGTGTTCGCGGAAGCGCAGAAGAACATCGCCGCGGTCAAGCCGCAGTCGGCCCAGGACGTCCGGCAGCGGAGCAGGGCACTGATCGCGTTCCCGGCCGAGGTCGCCGAGGAAGAGGCGGCGATCAAGAGCTTCCTGTACCAGCACATGTACCGTCACAAGCGGGTGATGCGGGTGATGGGCGAGGCGGAGCAGATCCTGTTCGACCTGTTCGCCAAATACCTGAAGGAGCCGGCCGAGCTGCCGCCGGAATGGCTGCTGGGGGCGGAGGCCGACAACAAGGGCGACCGGGCCCGCCGGATCGGCAATTTCATTGCCGGAATGACCGACCGTTTCGCCCTGACCGAGCACCAGCGGCTTTTTGACTCGACCCCGGATTTGCGTTAGGCGGCGGCCATGCCCCAGACATCCACATCCCTGCATTTGTTCGCCGACGTGCTCGCACGTGTGCACGCCGCCTGCCGTGCGCTGGCCGTGGAAGCCAACTGGCCAGAGGGCATCGATTTCTCCCGCGTGGTGGTCGAGCCGCCGCGCGATGCCACCCATGGCGACATGGCGACCAACGCCGCGATGGTGCTGGCGAAAGAGGCAAAGGCAAAGCCGCGCGATCTCGCCGAGCAGATCGCCGAACGGCTGCGCGCCGACGCATTGATCGCCAAGGTCGACGTCGCCGGTCCCGGCTTCATCAATTTGACGCTCAAGCCGGCCGCCTGGGCGGAGGCACTGCGCACGGTTCTACGCGAGGCCGCTGATTACGGCCGCGTCCGCGGCGGCTCCAAGGTCAATGTCGAGTACGTCTCGGCCAATCCGACCGGGCCGATGCATGTCGGTCATTGCCGCGGCGCCGTGTTCGGCGACGCGCTTTCGAGCCTGCTCCAGTTCGCCGGCCACGACGTCACCCGCGAATATTACATCAACGATGCCGGCGCCCAGGTCGATGTGCTCGCGCGCTCCGCCTTCCTTAGGTATCGCGAGGCGCTCGGCGAGGACATCGGTCCGATCCCCGAGGGCCTTTATCCCGGCGATTATCTCAAGCCAGTCGGCGCAGCCCTGGCGAAAGAGCACGGCGACAAGCTGCTCGCGATGAGCGAGGCCCAGTGGCTGCCGACGGTGCGGGCCAAGGCGATCGCGATGATGATGGACGAGATCAAGGACGATCTCGCCGCCCTCAACATCCGCCACGACGTGTTCTTCTCGGAGCGCTCGCTGATCGAGACCGGCAACAACAAGGTCGCCGAAACGATCGATTTCCTGAAGGCCAAGGGCGATATCTACGAAGGCCGCCTGCCGCCGCCGAAGGGCGCGCCGGTCGAGGATTGGGAAGACCGCGAGCAGCTGCTGTTCAAGGCGACGGCCTACGGCGACGACGTCGATCGTCCGCTGATCAAGTCGGACAATTCCTACACCTACTTCGCCTCCGACATCGCCTACCACAAGAACAAGTTCGATCGCGGCTTCGCCGAGATGATCGACGTCTGGGGCGCCGACCATGGCGGCTACATCAAGCGCATGCAGGCGGCAGTGAAGGCGACGACGTCAGGCAAGGGGGCGCTCGACGTCAAGATCGTCCAGCTCGTCAAGCTGCTGCGCAACGGCGAACCGGTGAAAATGTCCAAGCGGAGCGGGGACTTCGTCACCCTGCGTGAGGTGGTGGATGAAGTCGGCCAGGACGCCGTCCGCTTCATGATGCTCTATCGCAAGAACGACGCCGTGCTCGATTTCGACCTCGCCAAGGTCATGGAACAGTCGCGCGACAACCCGGTGTTCTACGTCCAGTACGGCCATGCCCGCGGCCACTCGATCTTCCGCAACGCGCGAGCTGAGGTGTTCCCGGAACTGCCGGAGGATTCGGGCAAACGGATCGCCTGGCTCAGTGAGTCGCCGGTGGAAAGGTTGTCAGACCCGGTCGAGCTTGAACTTCTCAAGCGCCTCGCAATATATCCGCGCATGCTCGAGGCAGCTGCCGCGGCGCACGAGCCGCACCGAATTGCCTTTTATCTCTATGATTTAGCCAGCGAATTTCATGCACTTTGGACGAAGGGGCGCGATTTGCCCTATTTACGCTTCATTATCAATAATGATGCAGATCTAACGAAGGCGCGGCTGGCCATGGTCCAGGGCGTCGTCTCGGTTCTGGCATCGGGCCTCGCCATCCTCGGCGTCCATGCCCCGAACGAGATGCGGTAGTTTGGGGCGAACTACTTAAGGGAAATTCGGGGGTAACCGGCAGAAGCCGGATCGCTTAGACTTGGTTGAAAGCCTTGTGGGTCGAAAGCCGTGCCTTGGTCGAGGGGCGCGCGGCTTTCCCGAAGGGACGCATCATCACGATGGCCGAACGATATCAGGACAGACCGTTTCCTTCCGATGACTATGGTCGCGGTGGCGACCCGCATGGCAGCAGGACGGAAAGCGATCCCTTGGCTGAACTTGCCCGCTTGATCGGACAGACCGATCCTTTTGCCGCGCAGTCGCGCCCCGGCGCGCGCCCGCCGGCAGCGTCTCCGCCCGCACCGAGTTACCAGGACGACGATCGACAGGACGATTATCAACAGGCCTATGCCGAGCCGGCGCCGCCGGCACC
>NZ_JALBGZ010000686.1:0-3333 GCF_023006515.1 Bradyrhizobium sp. PRIMUS42 | reverse complement strand
AGCTGGTGGCGCTGCCGCGCTCGGCGGCCAAGCGCGACGCCCGCATGATCGTGGTGCGCGGCAAGGGCAACAAGGAACGGCTGGTGCCGCTCAACGAGGCCTCGCGACAGGCGATGGCGGATTATCTCGCGGCGACGGAGGCTGCCAAGACTGGCAACAAGACTGACAACAAGGGCGACAAGAAGAGCGCCCTCTCCGCCTCGAAATGGCTATTCCCCTCGTTCGGCGAGAGCGGACATCTGACGCGCCAGCATTTTGCCCGCGACCTCAAGGAGCTCGCGGTCGCCTCGGGCCTGCAGGCCCGCCTGGTCTCCCCGCACGTGCTGCGCCACGCCTTTGCCAGCCACCTCCTGCACAATGGTGCCGATCTGCGCATCGTGCAGACCCTGCTCGGCCACACCGATATTTCCACGACGCAGATCTACACCCATGTGGTCGAGGAACGGCTGAAGAGCCTGGTGCGCGACCTGCACCCGCTGGCGGAGAAGTGAGTTTCGGGCGCTGCGCCCCCTCGCCCGCTTGCGGGAGAGGGTTCGGGAGAGGGTGTTTCCACGACGGGACACTCCCCAAGAGGAGAAAACCCCCACGCGCGCCTTCAGCGCGACCTCTCCCGCAAGCGGGAGAGGTAAACTAACCGCCTTGACTTCGGCCACATCTCCGCAGAAAGAGCCGGGGCCTTTCGCATGATTTGGCGGGCTGGCTCGCAGCACACAGGCCAACCCATTGAAGAAGCTACACTTCTCTTTGCAAATCTAAATCCGCTTCGCCGCCTCGCCCCGTCCTCCCTATATTGAGTTGATGCAAGACCAGATGCGCAGCTATCTCGACTTCGAAAAGCCCGTCGCCGAGCTCGACTCCAAGGTCGACGAGCTCAGGACGCTCGCGGCCTCCGGCACCGACATCTCGGACGAGATCGGGCGGATCGAGGACAAGGCGGCGCAGGCGCTGGCCGACCTCTATACGAACCTGACGCCGTGGCAGAAGACGCTGGTGGCGCGGCATCCGCAGCGGCCGCATTTCAACGACTTCATCAAGGGCCTGATCACCGAATTCACCCCGCTCGCCGGCGACCGCAAGTTCGGCGAGGACGAGGCGCTGGTGGCCGGCTTCGGCCGCTTCCGCGGCGAGCCGATCTGCGTGATGGGCCAGGAAAAGGGCGATTCCACCGAGAGCCGCATCCGGCACAATTTCGGCATGGCGCGGCCCGAAGGCTATCGCAAATGCGTGCGGCTGATGGAGATGGCCGAGCGGTTCGGCCTGCCGGTGCTGTCGCTGGCCGATTCCGCCGGCGCCTATCCCGGCATCGGCGCCGAGGAGCGCGGCCAGGCCGAGGCGATCGCGCGTTCGACCGATGCGTGCCTGGCGCTGACCGTGCCGAACGTTGCCATCATCACCGGCGAGGGCATGTCGGGCGGCGCCATCGCCATCACCACCGCCAACAAGGTGCTGATGCTGGAGCACGCGATCTACAGCGTGATCTCGCCGGAAGCGGCGTCCTCGATCCTCTGGCGCGACGGCACCAAGGCGCAGGAAGCCGCCAACAACATGAAGATCACCGCCCAGGACATGCTCCGCTTCGGCGTGATCGACAGCATTTTGAAGGAGCCGGTCGGCGGCGCCCACCGCGACCCCGCCGCAATGATCGCCACCACCGGCGATGCCATCGCCAAGGCCTTTGACGAGATGCGCGGCCTCGACGGCGACGCCATCCGCAAGCAGCGGCGGCAGAAATTCCTCGATATCGGCCGGAAACTGAGCTGATTCGGCTCAATTACGGTGCCGTAGGGCCGTAGGGTGGGCAAAGGCGCGCTCTTGCGCGACCTGCCCACGGATTCTCACCGATCACACGCAGGTCGCGGGCACGGCGCTTCGCCCACCCTACGGGACCGTTCGGGAAACCCCGGTAACCCCGCGTTAACCCTTTTTTTGCCCAAATCAGCGATCTGAGTCCGGGTTGGGCCGAAAAGCCCAAGTTCCGTCCCAAGTCGCGTCCATTTAGTCTTCGTTGACCATGCCGATGGGCCAACGGGCTCGTGATCCCCGCTCGGGTTGCGACCACATGACCCAGAGGTTAGAATTTTAATCAATGGCTTCAGGGCACAAGCGCTGGGGCGTGAGCTGAAAAAGCCCGTCATGACGGGTCCGGTTGTCCGGTCGGATCATGCTCCATAAGAATTGGGGTTCGCGCTCTCTGCCCGGCACGGTGTGGGGTCCATCTTGATTTCTCGTTCGCTTGCTCGCGCGCTTTTGGCTTCGGTTGCGCTGATGGCCGCCGGCATTCTGCTGGCCGGCTGCGACACCGACCAGGTCTCGCTCGCGACCAATGCCAAGGCCAATCAGCCGGTGCCGCCAAAGCTTCTCGCCGCGATGGTCGAGAAGGACATGGATCTGCAGTCGCCGATCCTGGTCCGCCTGTTCAAGCAGGAGGCCGAGCTCGAGGTCTGGAAGCAGGCCCGCAACGGCCAGTTCGCGCTGCTCAAGACCTATCCGATCTGCCGCTGGTCGGGCGATCTCGGCCCCAAGGTGCGCGAAGGCGACCGCCAGGCGCCGGAAGGATTCTACTCGATCAACCCGGGCCAGATGAATCCGCAATCGGCCTATTACCTCTCCTTCAACACCGGCTATCCGAACGCGTTCGACAAGGCTTTGGGCCGCACCGGCTCGCAGCTGATGGTGCATGGCGACTGCTCCTCGCGCGGCTGCTACGCGATGACGGACGAGCAGATCGCGGAGATCTATTCGCTCGGGCGCGAATCCTTCTTCGGCGGCCAGAAGGCGTTCCAGCTGCAGGCCTATCCGTTCAAGATGACGCCGGTGAACATGGCCAAGCACCGGAACAATCCGAACATGCCGTTCTGGAAGATGATCAAGGAAGGCTATGATCATTTCGAGGTGACGCGGCAGGAGCCGAAGGTCGATTTCTGCGAGAAGAAGTACGTCTTCGACGCGACCCGCACGCCCGATGCGAAGCGCGATCCCGTGTTCGACGCCTCGGCAAAGTGCCCGGCCTATGTGATTCCCGAGGACATCGTCGCCGCCGTGCGGGGAAAGCAATCCAGGGACGAGGCGGAATACGCCAAGCTGGTCGCCAAGGGCACGCCGGTGGCGCGCATGAACACCGGCATCGACGGCGGCATGAACAAGATCTTCGCCGCGAAGATTCCGGAAGGCTCGACCGGCCTGTCCGAAGGCGCCGAAGGCAACACGCTGCAAATGCTGGCAATGGCGAAGGCGCCGGGCACGATCCCCCGCCACGTCAATCCGCCCAAGCCGAATCTCGACGCGGTGGCGTCCGCGCCCGCGCCGCAGGAAGAGCCGGTGGTCGCCGTCAGC
>NZ_JALBGZ010000685.1:0-3334 GCF_023006515.1 Bradyrhizobium sp. PRIMUS42 | reverse complement strand
CAAGGCTGCGCCGCCGCGGCGACGGCCCCTCTCGAACACCATGAAACTGTCGAGCGTGTCGTCGGCGAGGCGCGCCGCGCAGGCCGACCGCTGCAGCTTGCCACTCGTGGTCAGCGGCATCGCTTGCGGGTTCAGCAAAACGATCACGGCTGGATATTCCTGCGCCTGCCGCAGCACCGCTTCGCCGATCGCATGTGCGAGCGCCTCGGGATCGCTGCGCTTGAGCACGGCGCGACTGAACTCGGCCGCCACTCCGAAGGCTTCTCGCCCATCGATTTCGACTGGGAAAGCGGCAACCCGTCCGCTGCGGACGGATTCGACATCGGCTTCGACCGCCTGCTCGACGTCCGTCGGATAGATGTTCTGCCCGCGAACGATCAGCAGGTCCTTGAGACGTCCGGTCACGACCAGTGCGCCGTCGCGAATGAAACCGACGTCGCCGGTACGCAGCCAACGCACGCCGTCCCGCTCGACGAAGGCCTGGTGCGTGGCCTCCGAATTGTTCCAGTATCCAAGCGCGACGCTGGGGCCGCTCACCCAGATCTCACCGACCTCATTCGCGCCAGCCGCGGCCGATCCGTCGACGCACATGATACGCACGGCGTGACCAGCTGCGGCTCGACCACATGCCACAAGGTCGGTGCCTTCGCTGGCGCTCGCAATGCGACCTGCGGCGAGTTCCGCGGTGTCGAGCGTATAACTGACGGTATCGGCGGTGATGTCGCCGGCCGTGACCAGCAGCGTCGCTTCGGCGAGGCCATAGCAAGCCGTCAACGCCCTTCGATTGAACCCGGCCCGCGCGAACCGGTCGCCGAACTTCTCGAAGGTGGTCCGGCGGACGAACTCCGACCCCGAGAATGCGAATTTCCACCGGCTCAGGTCCAGTCGATTGATGGTCTCATCCGAAATGCGGTCGACGCACAGCGAGTACGCAAAGTCGGGGCCGCCGCTCATCGTGCCGCCGTGACGATGGATCGCCTCGAGCCAGCGTCGCGGCCGCTCGAGAAAGTTCCGCGGCGACATCAGGACGCCGGTAAAGCCGGTGAACAGCGGATTCAAGAGCCCGCCGATCAGTCCCATGTCGTGATAGAGCGGCAGCCAGCTCACAAAGACGTCGTCCGGCGTTCCTCCACCGACCGCTTCAATAGCGCGCTCGTTGGCCGCAAGATTGCCATGAGAGACGCAAACGCCCTTCGGCTGCGAGGTCGATCCGGATGTGTACTGGAGGAACGCGATTGCATCGGCCGCAGGCCTCATCTCGCGCCATTCCGTTGCGAGTTCTGGCAGGATGGTATCCACCGCAACGACATGCACGTCGCCCAATTCGGGCAGCGTCGCTTCGATGAGAGCGCGCAGAGCCGTCTCCACCACGATGAAGCGAGGCGCAGCATCCCGCAAGATGCCGTTGAGACGCCCTGCATAACGTTCGGGGCCGCCCTCCGGCGGATAGGCCGGAACGGCGATTACCCCAGAATACAGGCAGGCATAAAACGCCACGGCGTAATTGATCCCGCTCGGAAGCAGGATCACCGCCCGCTCGCCAGCACCGCCCATCTGCTGCAACCACGCCGCAAGCGCCCTGATCCGAACGTCGAGCGCGGCAAACGTCAGCTCGTCGGCGACGTCGTCGCCGTCCAGGAACCGCAATGCCACCTTCTCCGGTCGCAAGGCGGCGTGCTCTCGCAAGCGTTCGACCAGGTTGGCTCTGTCCATGTTCTCAAATCCCTGTCCGGCCGCAGCCGGAAATCCCCACCGCCCGAATGACGAGTATTGCCGATCACCTCTGCCGATGAGCTTCGGCCATTGCGACAATGACCTTGCGCGGCCCCTTGAATGGAGCGCGCGCGTGCGCGGTGAGCATGTTGTCGAGCATCACGACGTCGCCGGCCTGCCAGGGAAAGCTGATCTTGTGCTTCTCGAGAACGGTCCGGACCGTTGACAACGTCTCATCCTCGATCGTCGAACCATCGCCGTAGAAGACATTGCGTGGCAGATCAGCTTCGTCATCGACCACGTCGAGCAGACTCTCGCGCACCTCCGGCTCGAGATTGGAGACGTGGAACAGGTGTGCCTGGTTGAACCAGACCCACTCACCCGTGACTGGATGCCGCTCCGCGCCCTGACAGACCTGGCGCGTGCGGAGCTCGCCATCCTCCTTCCACTCGCATTCGATGTCGTGGCGAGCGCAGTAAGCCTCCACCTCCGATCTGGAGTCGGTGCCGAACACCTGCTGCCAGTCGACGTCGAGGCCGTTGCCGTAGTTCCGCACATACATCACGCCCTTGTCGGCGAATCGCTCGCGAATGGCTGGCGGCATGTCGCGATAGATGGCGCGGCTGTCGGCGATCGGCGTCTCCCCGCCTTCCAGCGCCGGCTGCATGCAATAGAACCAGATCTTCATCGGCCAATCGCGGGTATAGGCCTGCTCGTTATGCAGCGGGATATGCTGGTGCGGCGGATATTCCGTGGACGTGTAGACCCCGGAGGTCACCTGCGAACGCGGCGTCGATCCGAACTCGTAGGTGAGCAGCGGATGACCGAAATCGGCCGCGAAGGCCCGAAACGCATCGGGACCGTCGAGCGAAAAATCGCGAAAGACGATGCCACCACAATCGGGCAGATGCCGGTCGATCGTCTCGCGCAGCATAGGAAGTGCTTTGCCGAGCGGCTGGCCGGCCGCCTCTGCCTTGAGCAGCAAGGGAAGAGTTCTGCCCTCAATGAGTGGTTGGACGGAGAACGCGCTCATGATCCTCGCTCCGATGCAAACCAATCGATCGCCCCGATTGCCGGGCCAGCGCCACGCCGATCCGGTCGATCAGTTCAGCCTGCTGCGTGTGAATGAAGAAGTGATGCCCCGGCAGGATATCGAGCGCGAATGACGCCGAGGTCTCCTTTCGCCAGGCCTCGAGCGCCTCGCGGCCGGTCTCGTCGTCCGCACCGCCAAAGACGTGCACGGGGCATGGCAACGGACGTCGCGGCCGGTAGACATAGGCCCCGCACATCAGAAAGTCGGCACGGAGCACGGGTAGTGCGGATCGCATCAGCTCTGCATTCGACAGCGCCTCGTCAGGCGTGCCCTGAAGATTGCGCAGCTCCTGCATCAGCGCCTCGTCGCTCAGCGGCTGGCGCCACCTGCTGCCGTCCCGAACCGCCGGTGCTTCCGCACCTGAAGCGAAGAGAATGGCCGGTGCCGGCGCCCCGTGATCGAGCAGGCCATGCGCGAGCTCGAAGGCAATCACCGCGCCAAGGCTGTGCCCGAATAATGCGTAAGGCCCATCGAGCCGTGCGGCCAGTTCGCCAGCAAGCTGCGCTGCCAGCACGCGCGGATCAGTCG
>NZ_JALBGZ010000684.1:0-3344 GCF_023006515.1 Bradyrhizobium sp. PRIMUS42 | reverse complement strand
ATCGCGGCGTGCTTGCCGAAGGCCGCCGCGCCGACATTCTCCTGGTCGATGACGGCGTGAAGCTGAGGCCGCGGCTGATTGCGGTGATCGCGGGCGGCAAGCTCGTCCATCTCACGGATGCGACACGACTGCTCGCAGCGGCATCGACGCCGCGCGAGGCTGTCGTCGCGGCTTAAACCGGCTATGCTCGGGCGATGACAGGTTTTCCCCGTTACGCGATCTATTTTGCCGCAGGCAGCGACAGCGCGCTCTCGCGTTTCGGCGCGGAGCTGCTCGGCTACGATGCCTACACCGGCGACGAGCTACCGTTTCCGCGCGAGGCGTTGGAGGTCGTGCCTGATTGGCGCGACGTCAGCGCCGATCCCCGCAAATACGGCTTTCACGCCACGCTGAAGGCGCCGATGGCGCTTGCGCCTGGAAGGACTGATGCCGAGCTGATGGCCGCCTGCGCGATGTTCGCCGGCAAGGCGCGACTGATCCCAACGATCCGTCCGGTCGTCGATGCCATCAGCGGCTTCATTGCCGTCATTCCGGCCGAGCCGGTCGATGCGCTGCAAGAGCTCGCCGCCGATTGCGTCCGCGAGTTCGATTCGTTCCGGGCCCAGCTCACGGCGGAAGACCGTGCACGGCGGAGACCCGAGAAGCTGAGCGAGCGGCAGCGCGACTATCTCGATCGCTGGGGCTACCCTTACGTGATGGAAGAATACCGCTTCCACATGACGCTCACCGGTCGGCTGGATTCAGAACGCCGTGGAGCAATCCTGGAGATGTTGCGAACGCGGTTTGCGACGCTTCGTCTCGGCACGTTGGCGATCGATCGCCTCTCCCTATTCAAGCAGGACGATGCGAAAGCTCGCTTCCGCATCATCGGTGAGTGGGCGTTGGCGCGGCAGGATTGACTGTCAGCTCGCAAGATTGAATGCGAGCGCCACCGCGCCGACCAGAACGAGGCTGGTCGCCCAAACCGCATCCAGATTGAACCAGCTTCGCGAAACGAACTTCAATCCCAGATGGCGGTAGACCAGCCACGCCAGACATCCGCCGGCGCTGACCATGGCGATCACGTGCACGAAGGACACCAGCACCGCCATCCCGAGATTCGCCTTCATTAGCGCCTCTGCCGCCCCATGGCCGGGATCGAGCGCCAAGGCCTGGCAGAGCCCGAGATAGATCGGCACGAGCATCAATGCGGCGCCGTGAGCAATGGCAACGGCAAACGACCAGAGTGCCAATTGCGTCGGCGGAATTCGTGCCAGCGCGCGGGGATGGCGCCGCGCGGTCAACCGATAGGCACCGAAGGCGATGACGAGAAGGCTCGCACTGATCTGGATCGAACGCTGCCACTCGGCCAGCACGAGCAGGAATGCGAATGGCAGCACCACGAGAAGCGTCGCCAGAAGATGCCCGGCCGACAGTGCCCACAACGCGCGGAAGAGCGCGCGTGGGCTCTTGTCCATCAGCCCGGCCGAAACGGCGAGCGGCCATCCCATCCCCGGATTGACCCCGTGGTAGAGACCGCTCGCAACAAGAGCGAACCAGAGCCAGCCAAGCGCCGGACTCGCGTGCCCCCCGTCTAGACCGACGGGTAGCAAAACGAGTCTGTCGAACAATCGCCGCCCTCGAGCCTGATCTGGTGCGCGCGATATCCGTCGGGGAAGCTCACGAAGTAGTCCTTGTCGAGCTCGAGGCCGCCGTTGCGACCGACATTGGCCATGACCTCCACGCCCGGAACCCCGTCGGGATAGAACTGGTCGTCCCAGGTGGAATAGAGCGAATTGGTCCAGTACACGCGCCGGCCATCGCGGCTGATCTCGACCATTTGCGGGCCGGCCGCAAAGGCCTTGCCATTCGGATGCGCCGTACGGCGTGCAATGCCGCCGATGTGAACCGAGCCCGCAAGCTTCGGCTTGCGCGGATCACTGACGTCGTACTGCCGCATTTCACCCGTGCCCCAGCACGAGACATAGAGGAACCGGTCATCCATCGACAGGTCGATGTCGGTCACCAGCGGCGGCACGGCACCAAAGCCCTGCAGCAGCGGCGGGAGCTTCTCCTTCGGCGCGGGCTCGGGCGGGATCGTCGCCGTCTTCTCCGCATGGAATTTCCCGCCTTCGCGCCACCATGTCCAGATCGATGCTTCGAGGTTGGTGGTGTCGACCACAACGCCAACGAAGCCGTATTCGCGAACCGGATCGTGCGCCGGCCGCACCTCCAGCGCCATCTGATGGTTGGCGCCGAGATCGATGGTCTGGACGTTGCGACGTGCGCGCAGATCCCAGAAGTGGAGACGATGGCCATATTTGTTCGACAGCAGGTCTTCCGGGACGATCCCGTTCTCGAACTGCGGCGGCAACGCCCATTCGCTCGTCACCATGTAATCGCGCGGCAGGTTCCACCAGAAGTCATAATGCAGCGTCTGCGGACCGCGGTCGATCTCCCATCGTCCAAGGACCTCGAACGTCTCGCAATCCATGATGAAGACGCCTGGAGGCCCGTTGGTGCCGTCCTTGCCGCCGCCGCCCAGCGTGCTCACATAGATGCCGTCCGGCCCGCAATGGATGGTATGCGGCCGCGAGTAGCCGGTCTTCTTGAAGATTTCCTCGGGCTCGATGATCTTGTGGATCTTGGCCTGGGTCGGATCGGGCTTGGTATCGATGATGTAGATCCGCGACGAGCGTATCCCGGGGATGATGAGATAGCGCCGCTCGATGAAGGCGTGTCCCGCAAGCGGCGACAAGGCGGAGGAGCAGGCATTCCAGCCGAAATGATGAAACTCATCGCCCTTGTTGGGCATCGTCACGGTGTGGACGATCTGACTGTAGGTCGGCGATCCCGGCTTGACGTCGATGACCGCAAGGGCATCCGGTTTCGAGAAATCCGGACTGAGCAGCAACGTGTATGCAAAGTTCTCC
Organism: Bradyrhizobium sp. PRIMUS42; assembly: GCF_023006515.1. Taxonomy (NCBI): domain Bacteria; kingdom Pseudomonadati; phylum Pseudomonadota; class Alphaproteobacteria; order Hyphomicrobiales; family Nitrobacteraceae; genus Bradyrhizobium; species Bradyrhizobium sp. PRIMUS42. Next base: position 432 of record NZ_JALBGZ010000684.1, on the reverse strand, counting down.
GCGGGCGCCTCCATCGCAAGCTTGGGCGATGCGTGGAAGGTGGGATCGGGCCTCATCGTCATGGCACTGCCTCCCTGTTCTGTCGGTTCGCTCCAACCTGGCTCGGGATAACGGCAAAAGAAGAGGTATTACGCGATGTCTTGGCATCCTCCGCAGGGCCGGTTGGCGAGCGTACAATATGCCATCGCGGAGCTGCGGGAAACGGCTAGGGCCGCGCTAATTCGACGCCTTCGGCCGAAATGCGGATCAGCGCTCCGCTTCGCGGAGCTTATCCGGGACGACGGTTGAGTATATCCGCGCGACTTCCTCCACCCGCAGCCCTCGTAGCAACCATTAAATGGCGGCGGTGTTTTGAGCCGTACGGATCGCCTGCGCCTGCCATGATGACGCCGTGCTCGCGTCCGTCAAGGCGTGGCCTGGCGGCAGACCGGG
>NZ_JALBGZ010000683.1:0-3353 GCF_023006515.1 Bradyrhizobium sp. PRIMUS42 | reverse complement strand
AATGGGAAGCACGGCTTGGCGAGCTCGGCAGCCGCAAGCGCGCCGAGTTCGAGCGCCGCCTGCGCCATGAGCGTCCGGCCTCGCTCGCAAAGGCGGTGCGCGCATACAAGAAGGAATTGCTGGAAAAGCCGATGACCGCGGCAACCCGCAAATCCTCGGAGGCGGTGATCGAAGTCATCGCCGCCGCCATGCCGATGGAATTCCTGGCCGGCTCGGCGGATCTCACCGGCTCCAACAACAACAAGGCGAAATCGGCAACCGCCTTCTCGGCCAAGACGCCGAAGGGCCGCTTCATCCATTACGGCATCCGCGAGCACGGCATGGCCGCCGCGATGAACGGCATCTTCCTGCACGGCGGCTTCGCACCGAACGGCGCGACCTTCCTGGTGTTCACCGACTACGCACGTCCCGCGATGCGCCTTGCCGCGCTGATGGGCTCCGGCGTCGTCTATGTGATGACCCATGATTCCATCGGCCTCGGCGAAGACGGTCCGACCCATCAGCCCGTCGAGCATCTCGCCGCGCTTCGTGCCATTCCCAATATGCGCGTGTTCCGTCCGTGCGACGCGATGGAGGTCGCCGAGTGCTGGGAGCTCGCGCTCAACCGCATCGACGGCCCGACGGTGCTGGCACTGACGCGCCAGAATTTGCCGCAGTTGCGGACCACCGCGCCGAACGACAATCCCTGCGCGGCCGGCGCCTATGAGCTGGTCGCAGCCCAAGGCGAAGCCAAGGCGACGTTGTTTGCTTCCGGGTCCGAGGTCGAGATCGCGGTCGCCGCCCAGAAGCAGCTCGCCGAGCGCGGCATCGCGTCACGGGTGGTCTCCGTTCCCTCGCTCGAGCTGTTGTTAGCGCAACCAGAGGCCAAGCGCGCAGCCATCATCGGCAACGCGCCGGTCAAGATTGCGATCGAGGCCGCCGTGCGTTGGGGTTGGGACGCCGTGATCGGCCAGGATGGCGAATTTGTCGGCATGCATTCCTTCGGCGAAAGCGGTCCTGCCAAGGAGCTTTACAAGCATTTCGGCATTACTGCCGAGGCCGCGGTTAACGCTGTGCTGAAACGCGTTTCCTGAGAGTTGAGCTTGCCGCAAAAAAGGACTACGTAATCTCTCATATGATCAAGCACCGCCCGGCCGAACCGGGCGTCCGCCCCTAAAAAACCCTCGCAGGCGCGCATAGCGCGTTGTGCGGGATGACAACGGTCATTGAAGGAGACGAAACATGGCAGTCCGCGTTGGAATTAACGGTTTTGGCCGCATCGGCCGCAACATCCTGCGGGCTATTGCCGAGTCCGGCCGCAAGGACATCGAAGTCGTCGGCATCAACGACCTCGGTCCGGTCGAGACCAACGCCCATCTGCTCCGCTTCGACTCTGTGCATGGCCGTTTTCCCGGCACCGTGACCGTCGATGGCGACTCGATCAACCTCGGCACCGGCAAGATCAAGGTGACCGCGGAGCGCGATCCCTCGAAGCTGCCCTGGAAGGATCTCGGCGTCGACATCGCGATGGAATGCACCGGCATCTTCACCTCGAAGGACAAGGCTTCCGCGCATCTGACCGCCGGCGCCAAGCGCGTGCTGGTCTCCGCGCCCGCCGACGGCGCCGATGCCACCATCGTCTACGGCGTCAACCACGACACGCTGACCAAGGATCATCTGGTCATCTCGAACGGCTCCTGCACCACCAACTGCCTGGCGCCGGTCGCCAAGGTGCTGAACGACCTCGTCGGCATCGAGACCGGCTTCATGACCACGATCCACGCCTATACCGGCGACCAGCCGACGCTCGATACGATGCACAAGGATCTCTACCGTGGCCGTGCGGCTGCGATGTCGATGATCCCGACCTCGACCGGCGCGGCGAAGGCGATCGGCCTCGTGCTGCCCGAGCTGAAGGGCAAGCTCGACGGCGTCGCGATCCGCGTGCCGACCCCGAACGTCTCGGTCGTCGACCTCAAGATCGTCGCCAAGCGCGCCACCGACGCCAAGGAAATCAACGCGGCGATGAAGCGCGCCTCCGAGCAGCAGCTCAAGGGCATCCTCGGCTACACCAATGCGCCGAACGTCTCGATCGACTTCAACCACGACCCGCACTCCTCAACCTTCCACGAGGACCAGACCAAGGTGCAGAACGGCACGCTGGTGCGCGTGATGTCCTGGTACGACAACGAGTGGGGCTTCTCGAACCGCATGGCGGACACCGCCGCTGCGATCGCGAAGGTGATCTAACTCCGCTCTCGTGTCCCGGACGCGATGCAGCGTGAAACGCTGCTTCGCAGATCCGGGACCCATTTCACCGCGACTCGCTGCAATGTGGGTCCCGGTTCTGCACAGCGGCGCTTTGCGCCGCAGTGCGCCCGGGACAAGAGAGAGTGTCCGATGACCAACAAATTCCGCACCCTCGACGACGTCGACGTGAAGGGCAAACGCGTGTTGCTGCGCGTCGATCTCAACGTGCCCATGGACAACGGCCGCGTCAGCGACACGACCCGGCTCGAGCGCGTCGCGCCGACCATCACGGAAATCTCGGACAAGGGCGGCAAGGTCATCCTGCTCGCGCATTTCGGCCGGCCGAAGGGGCGCGATGCCAAGGAGTCGCTCAAGCCGGTTGCCGAGGCGCTGTCGAAGGTCGTGAAGAAGCCCGTCGCCTTCGCCGACGACTGCATCGGTGAGCCCGCGGCCAAGGCGGTAGCTAGCTTGAACGACGGCGACATTCTCTGTCTCGAAAACACCCGCTTCCACAAAGAAGAGGAAAAGAACGATCCCGCCTTCGTCGCGGAGCTCGCAAAGCTCGGTGATATCTGGGTCAATGATGCGTTCTCGGCGGCGCACCGCGCCCACGCCACGACCGAAGGCCTCGGCCACAAGCTGCCCGCCTATGCCGGCCGCACCATGCAGGCCGAGCTCGTCGCGCTGGAGAAGGCACTGGGCTCGCCGACCAAGCCTGTTATCGCCATCATCGGCGGCGCAAAGGTCTCGACCAAGATCGACCTGCTCGAAAATCTCGTCAGCAAGGTCGATGCGCTTGTGATCGGCGGCGGCATGGCCAACACCTTCCTGCACGCCCAGGGCGTCGGCGTCGGCAAGTCGCTGGCCGAGAAGGATCTCGCCGCCACCGCGCTGCGCATCATGGAGAAGGCGGACGCCGCCAACTGCGCCATCATCCTGCCGGTCGACGCAACCGTTGCCTATCATTTCGCCGCCAACGCGCCCTCGCATGCCTATGGGCTCGATGCGATCCCGGCCGACGGCATGATCCTCGACGTCGGTCCGCAGTCGATCGCGCGCGTCCACGCCGCGATCGACGACGCCGCGACGCTAGTCTGGAACGGACCGCTGGGCGCGTTCGAGAT
>NZ_JALBGZ010000682.1:0-3358 GCF_023006515.1 Bradyrhizobium sp. PRIMUS42 | reverse complement strand
AGCGCAAGCCCGGCAATGCGGTGGCGCAGATGCGGCAGGTTGCGCGCGGCGAGGCCAAGCTGATGGCGGCCGACGATGGCCCGCGCATCGCCGCACTCGCTTTCGACGGTTGGGACACGCATGCCAATGAAGGCGGCCCGGTCGGTCGTCTTGCCTTCCTGCTCGGCGGGCTCGACGGCGCACTCGCCGAATTCGAAAGCGGCTTGGGCGATCGCTGGCGCGACACCGTCGTTGTCGTCGCCACCGAATTCGGCCGCACCGCGCGCATCAACGGAACCGACGGCACCGATCACGGCACCGGCACGATCGCGCTGCTCGCCGGCGGCGCCGTGAAGGGCGGCCGCGTCATCTCCGACTGGCCGGGCCTCAAGCTCGCCAACCTCCATGAAGGCCGCGACCTCAGGCCCACCACGGATCTGCGTTCGGTGATCAAGGGCGTGCTGCAGGACCAGTTCGGCCTGTCCGATCGCGTGCTGGCGGAAACGGTGTTTCCGGACAGCGCCGCAGCACGGCCGATGAAGGGATTGGTGGTCTGACTTAATCTCTCCCCGCTCTTTGCGGGGAGAGGTCGGATGGCGCAGCCATCCGGGTGAGGGGCAGGGCACATTGTTGCCCAAGAGGTAGTCCATCCGACTCGCACAACAGCAGTGCGTGCGACGCGCGCTTCGTTTACAATCGATATCGAACTCGCGGAAGCAGCCCCTCACCCCACCCTCTCCCCGTAAGAACGGGGCGAGGGAGTGAGAGGGCGGTGCATCCCTTACGAGCCCCGCCTCCAGGAGACCACACCCATGTACATCGCCATGAACCGCTTCCGCGTCGCCAAGGGCTCCGAGGTCGCCTTCGAGCAGGTCTGGCTCAGCCGCGACACGCATCTGGACAAGGTGCCGGGCTTTGTCGAATTCCATCTGCTGCGGGGCCCCGAGCTCGAGGACCACACGCTGTACGCCTCGCACACGGTGTGGGCGAACCACGCGGCGTTCGAGGCCTGGACCAAGTCGGAAGCATTTCGTGCCGCGCATCACCGGGCCGGCGACAACAAGCCGCTCTATCTCGGTCATCCCCAGTTCGAAGGCTTTGAGGTGATGCAGACCGTCGGACGCGGCGCGAAGTAGCGCCACGCCTCGCACGTCAGCCCAGAGTGATCTTGTCGATCTCCGCCATCTCCTCCGCGCTGAGCTTCCAGGCAATCGCTTTGACGTTCTCCTCGATCTGCTCGACGCGCGTGGCGCCGGCGATCACGCTCGACACCTGCGGTCGCGCGGCGAGCCAGGAGAAGGCGAGTTCGAGTATCGAATGGCCCCGCGTCTTGGCAAAAGCCTGGAGCTTCTCGACGATGTTCTCGTTGCGTGGCGTGACGTAGCGGTCGCGCAGCCGCGGCACCTTGCCGAAGCGGGTATCATCAGGCGCGGCCTCGCCCTTCCGGTACTTGCCGGTCAGAAGTCCGCTGGCGAGCGGGAAGAACGGCAACAGGCCGAGCCTGTATTCAGTTGCCGCCGGCAGCAGGTCCTTCTCGATATCGCGCATGATGAGTGAATATTCGTCCTGGCAGGAGACGAACCGGCTGACATTCATCGCGCGCGCGACATGCTCGGCTTCAGCGACGCGCCAGGCCGGAAAGTTCGAATTGCCGATGTAGCGAACCTTGCCTTGGCGGACGAGATCGTCGAGCGCGCGCAGGCTCTCCTCGATCGGCGTCAGCGGGTCATAGTCGTGCTGCTGATAAAGATCGATGTAGTCGGTCTTCAGCCGCTTCAGGCTGGCCTCGACGGCGTCCATGATGTAGCGGCGCGATGCGCCCTGCTTGGTGCCGTCCTCCGCCATCGGCTTGGAATATTTCGTCGCCAGCACGATGTCCTTGCGGCGATCGCCCAGGACGGTGCCCAGCACGTTTTCCGAGCCGCCCATGTTCGAATAGATGTCGGCGGTGTCAAACAGCGTGATGCCGAGATCGAGCGCGCGATGGATCACCTTGCGCGAGGTCTCCAGATCCGTGCGCTGGCCGAAATTGTTGCAGCCGAGCCCGACCGCAGACACGCGAAGGCCGGAGGCGCCGAGATTGCGAATTTCCATGGGAGATCCTGTCAGAGATGAGCAGCCACTCATTGTGACCACCGTGCGCCGCGCCAGCAAGGCGCTCGCCGCGCTGCTGCCATGCTGACAAGGCGGACAAAAAAATGCGGCCCCTGTCAGACGCGGCGACTGACGGGGACCGCTTTGGGGCGCTTGATCGGTGACGGGGGGCCTGATCAGACGCAGGTGCAGCCTAGCCGCGCTATGTTACGCGCGGGTGACAGCGGGAGTTATCCACAGGGTGCGCGCGGGCATCAGAACAGCTTGCGATAGACGATGAAGCCGGATCGCTCCGCGACCTTGTCGTACAGGCTCTGCGCCGTGAGATTGGTCTCGTGCGTCTGCCAATAGACGCGCGGCGATCCCGCGAGCTTTGCGCGTTCGTAGACGCCATGGATCAGCGCCGACCCGACGCCCTTGCCGCGGGCGCTCTCGGACGTGAACAGGTCCTGCAAGTAGCAGGACGGCTCGATCGCGGTGGTGCTGCGATGAAACAGATAGTTCGTCATGCCGAGCAGCTTGCCGTCGCTCTCGGCGACCAGCCCGTGCACCGGCTCATAGGCGTCGAAGAAGCGCTGCCACGTCACCTTCGTGATCTCGGGAGCGAGCGCGGTCGGGCCGGAGCGGCCGTAGAAGGCGTTGTAGCCGTCCCACAGCGGCAGCCATTGGTCGTAATCCTGCCTGGTGACGGAGCGAATGGTGAGTGACATGGAATTTCCGCGATCTCGGGGGCACGACGAAGAGATGTCCTTCATACGTGATGATCGCATTGCCGATCAATCGCGTCGTTGCATCACTCCGCGACCCGCAGGTAGCGGATCAGCTTGCGGCCCGCGGGATCGCGCAGCGAGCGGTAATAGTCGGCGCGTGACGCCGCGTCGGTGTGGCGCACGAGGTCGGTCACCGGCGTGTAGCTCAGCATCCGGCCGCCGTCGGGCAGGGCGGCGCAAACGAAGCGCAGCACCTCGCCGTTGCGCAAGGCGATGTTGATCGGCGTGGCATCGCCGATCCGCACCATCTCCATGCGCTGCGCGATGAAAATTCCGAGCTCGTCCTCGGGCAGCTCGAACGCGCCGGTGTCGCGGCTGTGATACATCAGCGCGATGAAGGGCGGCTTGCCGTCGGCGATCTCGTCCGGCACCGCAAAGTAATCGCGGAACGCGCGGTTGATGAACTCGGCCCGAGTCTCGGCATCGAGCAGGACGATGCCGATATCGACCTGGTCGAGCGCGGCCGACAGCCGCGCGGCGGTGGCGTGACTTCGGCGCTCGGCCGCGAACGTGCC
>NZ_JALBGZ010000681.1:0-3367 GCF_023006515.1 Bradyrhizobium sp. PRIMUS42 | reverse complement strand
AGGCCGAGCTCGCGCTCGATCGCAATCATCGTCGCCAGCGGCCCGGTATAGACGACACCGCCGGTCAGCGCTTGCAGCAATCCGCCCTCGGCCATGGCCAGCGCGGCCGCGGATGCGCCTGACGTCACCAGCAGCTTCAGCATCTCCATCCGCACCCGCTCGGCCGAGAGGCTGGCGAGGCCCGCACGTCCCCGGATGCAGGCGAGATAGCCGTCGCGGTCGGGCTCGCCCGCACCGAAGGCGGCGTGGATGCGGAAGAAGCGCAGGATGCGCAAATAATCCTCGGCAATACGCTGGTCGGGATCGCCGATGAAGCGCACGCGGCGCGCTTTCGCATCCGCGATGCCGCCGACATGGTCGTAAACGACGCCGGCCGCATCGACCGACAGGCCGTTCATGGTGAAGTCCCGCCGCTCGGCGTCCTTCACCCAGTCGCGGCCGAACGCAACCTTGGCCTTGCGCCCGAAGGTCTCGGTGTCCTCACGCAGCGTCGTGACTTCATAGGGGTGGCTGTCGATCACCAGCGTGATGGTGCCGTGATCGATGCCCGTCGGCACGCTCTTGATGCCGGCAGCCTTGGCGCGCCGCATCACCTCCTCCGGCCGCGCCGTGGTCGCGATGTCGATGTCGCCGGGCTTAAGGCCGAGCAGCGCGTTGCGCACGGCGCCGCCGACCACCCGCGCCTCCTCGCCGTCAGCGTTGAGCAATTGCAGGACGCGCGCGGTCCCGCCAGAGATCAGCCAGGGCGCATCGGCAAGAATCGGCGCAAATATCGGCTTCGCGCTCATCGTGCTGCCCCTATTTTTCCACGCCCGGCACCAGCCTGCCGTTCTCGATATGGGCGGGAACGTAGGTCGAATCCGGTGACGCGCCGGAGAAGTGTGCAAGTCCGATCAGGCCCGCGATGACCAGCACGATCGCCGCCAGTCCGAGACGCGCGACGATCGCCACCGGCCAGGATGATCGCGCGAACAGGCCGGACCGCGTGGCGGCCAGGAACAGCGCATAGACGGCAAAGGGAATGAGGAAGATTCCGATCTCAGTCAGAACCGGCCGGATCATGACGAATAGATCCGCTCATACAGCACACGCAGCATTCCGGCCGTCGCACCCCAGATATAGCGTTCCGCGAACGGCATCGCGTAGTAGGAGCGCTCCATGCCGCGGAATTCCTTGCTGTGCACCTGATGGTTCACCGGATTCATCAGGAAGGATAGCGGCACCTCGAACGCGTCATCAACCTCGGAATGGTTGATGGTGAGCTGAAAGCCCGGTCGCACTTTGGCGACGGTCGGCAAGATGCGGAAGCCGAACCCCGTGCCGTAGAGATCGAGATAACCGAGCGGCTCGACGAAGTCCCTGGACAGCCCGACTTCCTCCTCGGCCTCGCGCAGCGCCGCGTCCAGCGGCGAGGAGTCGGTCGCGTCGATCTTGCCGCCGGGAAAGGCGATCTGGCCGGCATGGTCGTTCAGATGCGCCGAGCGCTGCGTCAAGAGGATGGTCGGCTCGGGATGGTCGACCACCGCGATCAGGACCGCGGCGGGGCGCACCGGCTGCTCGCGCGCGATGATCTCCAGCATCTTGTCGGTGCCGGGATCGCCCGAGGCGGGGATGATGTTGGGATCGTAGAGGCCGGCCGGGACTTCGAAATCGAGCTTGGCCCGGGAGCGCGCGAAGAAATCCGCCGCGCCCATCGCGGCCCGATCGTTCTTGGGGATAGCCTTGTTCAAAGTGCGGTCCTCACCTGCTCCGCATCGGCCATGGCGAAGAATTCGCCTGATGATTCGACGCCGAACATCGGCTGGCCATCGACCATCCGCTCCTCACCCATGTCAACCAGATCGTAATAGAGCGCCCGCGTGACCTTGGCCCAGAGCTCGGCGCGGACATGCAAGTACGGCGTCAGCCCGCCGTCCCGGGCCTGCTCGAAGCGGAGCCGGTGCGCGGCGTCGCAGGCGACCCAGTCGTCGACATTGGTGCGGAAGCGCAGCACGCGATGGTTGTCCTCGCCGTCTTTCTGCATTTCGACTGCCATGAACGGCGCATCATCGACGCGAATGCCGACCTTCTCCACCGGCGTGACCAGGAAATGCTTGTCGCCCTCGCGCTTCAGGATGGTCGAAAACAGCCGGACCAGAGCGGGGCGCCCGATTGGCGTCCCCATGTAGAACCAAGTACCGTCGGAGGCGATTCGGATGTCGAGATCGCCGCAAAACGGCGGATTCCACAGATGCACCGGAGGCAGGCCCTTTTTGGCGCCTTCGGGATTGGCAGCGCTTTTGGCGGCGGCAGTCAGCCCTTCGAGACTGCGATCGGCGCTCTGCCCTTGGTTCGCCATGGTTTGCCCTGACTTTGTCCCTGGCACGATTGGTGCAGGTCTACGTTGTAGGTTGGTGCTCGGTTCCACCCCGGATTAGTGCGGCGTGGAGGTCGCCACTTCGTGATGCCGTACATAACCCGAAGCCGATAAGGTGGGGATAGGTTAATTCAACGAATACATGGCCTTCCTGCAAGTCTAGCATAGGGCCCATGATCTAGCGTGATGGCCTGACGTGACGTGCTGACGTGACGACGCAGGCAAGCCGCATGCGGGCTGAAGGAGCGAACGGATGGCGGAGAGTGTCGAGAAACTCGAGGACGGGATCGTCCGTTCGGCCGAGCAGGTGTCGGGCCAGATTCGCGCAGCGAAAGATGCGATCGCATCCGTCATCTTCGGCCAGGATCGCGTGATCGAGAACACGCTGGTCACCATCCTCTCCGGCGGCCATGCGCTGCTGATCGGTGTGCCGGGTCTTGCCAAGACCAAGCTGGTCGAGACGCTCGGCGTCACGCTCGGTCTCGATGCCAAGCGCATTCAGTTCACGCCCGATTTGATGCCGTCGGACATTCTCGGCGCCGAGGTGCTCGATGAGAGCACCGCCGGCAAGCGCGCCTTCCGCTTCATTTCAGGTCCGGTGTTCGCGCAGCTGCTGATGGCGGACGAGATCAACCGCGCCAGCCCACGGACGCAGTCGGCGCTTTTGCAAGCGATGCAGGAACAGCACATCACCGTCGCCGGCGCGCGCCACGATCTGCCAAAGCCCTTCCACGTGCTCGCGACACAGAACCCGCTGGAGCAGGAAGGCACCTATCCGCTGCCCGAAGCGCAGCTCGACCGCTTCCTGATGGAGATCGACGTCGACTATCCCGATCGCGACGCCGAGCGCCGCATCCTGTTCGAGACCACCGGCGCCGAGGAAACGCTGGCGAGGGGAGCGATGACCGCGGATGCGCTGATCACCGCGCAGCGGCTGATCCGGCGCCTGCCGGTCGGCGATTCCGTGGTGGAGGCGATCCTGTCGCTGGTGCGCTCGGCCCGTCCCGGTCC
>NZ_JALBGZ010000680.1:0-3371 GCF_023006515.1 Bradyrhizobium sp. PRIMUS42 | reverse complement strand
CGTCGGCGTGGTCAGTGGAGCGGCGGTCTGAGCGCCCGCCGCCGACAGCGACAGGCTGCGCGAGCCGTCGGCCTGGGCAGATGCAGAAGCCAGGACCAAAGCGGCAACCAGAATGATCTTGCGCATGTGAAATCTCCCCGTGTTGGCATGACCGGGACATTACGGAAGGCGTGTGCCACTCGATGTGACTGAGGTCACGCAGGCCGCCCTGCGCTGTCTTCCGCGGCTTCGCTACCGCCGAACGCTCAGCTCCCTGATCGCAAACCCAAGATCACGGGGATCGCCGGGAAAGCGGGTGACAGCGTTCGTCGCCAGCTCGACTGCCAGAGTCTCCGCGCCTGCGAACTCATCGAGCGTGAACGACAGCGGTTCCGCCGGCACGTTTCCTCGATAGATCTCGTGGCCATTGATCTTGACGACGAATTCGCTGCCCGAGATCGGCATGGGCCACAACGCGAGGCGCAATGTTCGCGCCGGCGCCGAAGGCTTGTTCGGGACATCGAAATGCGCGGTGGGAGACGCCCACTGAAGCGCTCCACCAGGCGTCAATTCCTTGCCGAACAGGCCACGTGTCGCGATTCCCGGCGGAGCTTCGGTGCCGATCTCGAGAACGTCGCGGCGGCCCTCCAGATACTCCCGTGACGAGCGATCCGTCGCTACGGATATCAACCGCTGTCCCGGATTGGCGGCGAGCCGTTCGGCCGACACGAGGCAGTCGAACTTGTCCCAACCGATCGGCAAATAGGCGCGCCCGGTCTTGCCGGACCACGAGAAGATGTTTGGTGATGCCCAGGCTATGCCGCGATCGGCCGCGAGACTGCGCAGCACGTGATTCATCATGGGATGAGCGACATCGATGACGACGCCATTGCAGCTTGCGAACTCGGCGGACACGCGATCGTAGTTCCAATCGAGCGACGCCTTCTGCGCGTTGACATGTGCGGCAGCCGTCGGAAGACCAGGAATGCCCGCACCTAACCCTTGCATGACCAACAGCGGTCGCAACGCACCAAGGATCAGGTGAGCAACCACCACGATGACGCTGGCAACGACGGCACCCGGCTCCCCGCGCTTTGCCGCGATGGGGGCAACGAGAAGGGTGAAGAGCATCGGCGCCGCCATTGCCAGTCCCTTGCCTGCCGCCCAGGCGTGACCAGCTGCGAGAATGGCGATCGGCACGAGGCAGCCTGCCAGGCTGCCGGCCAGAAGACGGGCGGCGCTACCGTCAGGCTCAGTACGCCAGATCGTCCAGACCGCTTTGGCAACGCCCCTCAACAGCACGAGCAGGAAACCGTAGAGCAGCAGCTTCCACACGAACGCGACGGCGACGGGCCAACTTGCGGACGGGAGCACGGCATATAAGCCGAGGCCGCCGACCGCTGCTTCGACCGGCAGCGAGAACCACGCATCTGCCAATTCTCCGAGGCGGCTGTCGGGATTGGCAATGATCTCGAGGAAATTCGCTTCGCCGCCGAACAGATAACGTTGAAAATACTTCCACCAGTCCGGCGGATAGGCCGCTGCATGGCTCAGCTGGCGAACGACATAGGCGGCTGTGCCGGACCAGTGCGGAATGCAAGCGAGCAGCGATAGTCCGATGCCTGCCACCAGGCCGGTTGCAGCTACAGGCAGGGTCTGCCGCGATGCCCGCTGACCGATCGCCACCACGACGATGATTGTGGCGGCAAGTCCGTAGACCGTCAGTGATTCCGGATAGAGAAAGAACGCGCCCGTCATCAGCGCCGCAAAGACGGCTGCCAGCCGGGTGATCGAACCCGGCACCTGTCCAAAACGATCCTTGTCGAAGGCCAACGCGACAAAGGCGAGAAGGAGCAGGAAGATGGGCTGCGCAGCAAGCTGAGACCACGCATTGATGTCGAAGACGTATTGCTCGAAGAATCCGACCGTAAGCGCCGACGCGCAGATCCATGCCAGCGAGCGCCGCATCGCGAGCGCGTTGACGAAAACGAACAGCGCCGCAAACAGCATGTTGAGCTGCATGCCGACCATGTACGGATAGGCGCAATCGACGACGTCGCCGCGGCTCGCGACGGCGAAGGCCGCATGCATCATCGACACGGCGCTGCGCCAATCGATGAACCACAACGCCGCCACAGCCAGGGGATCGGCCTGCGCGCTCTCTACGCCATGGACGACCAGCGTTGCGTAGTCGAGCGTTCGGTAGGAAATCGACGCGCCGACATAGAGCAGGTGATCGTAGACATTCGCCTGGAAGACGCGGAAGCGTGGACCTCCGGTCCAGCCGGGCGCAAGACAGAGGATTGCAACGGCCGCAACGGTCATGGCCGACCGGACCCCGGTCGATATGCTCCGCCGCCATGGTCCATCCCGAACGATCATTGCGGCTGCAACGACGAGACCGGTAGCCGCCATCGCCAGCAGCGTAACCCATGGCGTAACGCCGGACAGGTACAGGAGGGCGGTCCCGGCCGCGAGCAGGCCGAAGCCAAGGGGCGGCGCGAGCGCCCAGCGAACGGCGAAACCTTGCGACGGCAGAAGCAGGGAGAACGGAAGGCCGATGGCTCCGCACATCGATACGAAGAGCCCGACCATCAGGATATCGTGCATCACTGCGACTGCCCCCTGACCGGAAGTAGTTGCGGTGAACGCATCTCGTGTCAATTCGGACGCAGCTCGGCTTCCGACAGGAAGCAGCCGTCATTGCCGGCGGGAATCGCGATCGCAAACAGCGGGAAGTGGACCTGGCCCAGCATCGAGGCGCTGGTGCCGCAAGAGGGATTCGAACCCCCGACCCCGTCATTACGAATGACGTGCTCTACCAACTGAGCTATTGCGGCGAACCCTGCCGGGGCCAAGGCGAAGCCGGCCCCGATACGCGCGCTCCTGATATCGGGCATGGCCCGAATTGGCAAGGACAAGCCGGGTTCGAAATGCGGCTCACGCGCCCCAGCGGGACCAGAATCCGCGCCACCCCCCGGCCTGGGCCTTGGGTGTGCCGATTTGTTCCGTAAATTCGTCGCTCGGACCCTCGTCATCGATCCCGGGATCGTCGGGCGCCCGGACGATCGGGATGACCGCGGGTATCGGCGCTGCTGCGGGTTTACCGAGATCCGCGCGGGCCCTGAACACCGGTGTTGCCGCCGGGGGCGTTGATTCGGCGGGCTCGGGGGCCGGTTGGACCGGTTCGGCAGGCGCGACTGCCGGCTCTTCTTTGGCAATCAGGGGTGAATTGTCCTGGGCGGCCGGCGCTGGAGCTGGAGCTGTCACCGTCGGTTCCACTTGGCTTTCGCCGGGGGCCGCCGTCACCCGCTTCGGCGGCGGGGCCGCCAGCATGGCCTCCTCGAAGGCGGAGGATTCGATCGTGGCGCCCCTGTCCGAAGGCAGGCTCG
>NZ_JALBGZ010000067.1:0-15381 GCF_023006515.1 Bradyrhizobium sp. PRIMUS42 | reverse complement strand
CGACGTCGCCGGCCTGATCCGCTCGATCGATGGTTCCGTGAACGCGGCGCTGAGCCGCGCGCTCACGGGTGCCTCCGACGAGCAAGGCCGGCTCACGGCTGCGCTCGACGAATGGCGCGAGCGCGCCGCCGCAACCTTCCTGTCCGCCTATCGCGACGCCATGACCGATCGGCAGCTGTGGCCGGAGAACCGGCAGTCCGCGGAAGGCCTGTTAAGATTTTTCCTGCTTGATCAGGCCTTCCATGACGTAGAGTACGAGCTGTCCCACCGGCCTGAGGGGCTCCATGCGCCGCTGACCGGACTGCTTCGCATTCTGTCCAGTACCGAGAGCGAAGCCCATGCCTAAACTGCCTGCCGAAGCCTATGCGATCATCGAGGGCCGCCACTCCGACCCCTTCCACTATCTCGGGCTGCACCCTGAGGGCGGTAGAAGCGTGGTGCGCGCGTTTCTGCCCGAGGCCTCCAATGTCGAGGCGGTCGGCGAACAGGGCGAGGTCGCCTCGCTCGACCGCGTGCACGATGCAGGCCTCTTCATCGGTGCCCTGCCCAACGGCTCGAAGCACTATCAGCTGCGCGCAAAATTCGGCGGCAACGTCGTCGAGTTCGAGGATGCCTATCGCTTTCCGCCGATCCTGACCGATTTCGATCTCTATCTGCTCGGCGAAGGCACCCACCAGCGCCTCTACGACAAGCTCGGCGCCCATCCGATGCGGCATGAAGGCATCGACGGCATCGGCTTCGTCGTGCTGGCGCCAAATGCGCGGCGCGTGTCCGTGGTCGGCGATTTCAATTTCTGGGACGGGCGGCGCCATCCCATGCGGGTGCGCGGCGCCGGCTATTGGGAATTGTTCATCCCGCATGCCAAGGCTGGCGATCATTACAAGTTCGAAATCATCGGGCCGCATGGCCATCTGCTGCCGTTGAAGTCCGATCCCATGGCGTTCGCCAGCGAGGTACGGCCGAAGACGGCCTCCATCGTGTTCGACGAGGCGCATCTGCCACGGCCGCGCCCGGCACCCGATGGCATCAATGCGCTGTCGGCGCCGATGTCGATCTACGAGGTTCATCTCGGCTCATGGCGCCGCAAGAACGGCGATGAATGGCTGACCTACCGCGAGCTGGCCGAGCAGCTGCCGGCCTACGCCCGCGACATGGGTTTTACCCATCTCGAATTCCTCCCAGTGAGCGAGCATCCGTTCGACGGGTCCTGGGGCTATCAGCCGACCGGCCTCTATGCCCCGACCAGCCGCTTCGGCACGCCGGAAGATTTTGCCGCCCTCATCGACGCCTGCCACCGCGAAGGCGTCGGCGTGCTGCTCGACTGGGTGCCTGGTCACTTCCCGGACGATCCGCACGGGCTCGGCAGCTTTGACGGCACCGCGCTCTACGAGCACGCCAATCCACTGCAGGGGCGCCACCTCGACTGGGGCACGCTGATCTACAATTACGGCCGCACCGAAGTGACGAACTTCCTGGTGTCGAACGCGCTGTTCTGGCTGGAGCGCTACGCGATCGACGGGCTGCGCGTCGATGCGGTCGCATCCATGCTCTATCTCGACTACAGCCGCCCGCCGGGCGCCTGGGTCCCGAACCAGTATGGCGGCCGCGAGAACATCGAGGCGATCAACTTCCTGCGGCGCTTCAACACGGAATTGTTCGCCCGATTCCCGCAGGCCACCACGGCTGCGGAAGAATCTACCGCCTGGCCGCAGGTCTCGCGCCCGGTCGAATTCGGCGGGCTCGGCTTCGGCTACAAGTGGAACATGGGCTGGATGCACGACACGCTGAACTACATCAGCAAGGATCCCATCCACCGCAAGCACCATCACGGCGACATCCTGTTCGGTCTGCACTACGCCTTCTCGGAGAACTTCATCCTGCCGCTCTCGCATGACGAGGTCGTGCACGGCAAGCGATCGATCCTCGGCCGCATGCCCGGGGACGAGTGGCAGCGCTTTGCGAATTTGCGCGCCTATTACAGCTTCATGTTCGGCCATCCCGGCAAGAAGCTGTTGTTCATGGGCGCCGAAATCGCGCAGAGCCGCGAATGGAACCACGACCAATCCCTCGACTGGCACCTGCTCGAGTACAAATACCATTCCGGCATCCAGGCGCTGATCCGGGACCTCAACCGGCTCTATCGCGCGGTGCCGGCGCTGCACCAGATGGACTGCGACCAGGCCGGCTTCGAATGGCTGATCACGGACGATGCCAACCGCAACGTGTTCGCTTGGCTGCGCAAGGGATTTGACGAGCACGCGCGGTGTCTCGTCATCACCAACTTCTCGCCCAATGTTTATCAGAACTATCGCGTTCGCGTGCCCTTTGCGAGCAAGTGGAAAGAGGTATTCAACTCGGACTCCGCTCATTATGGCGGCAGCAATGTCGGGAACATCGGCGAGGTTCATGCCGTTGACGGCAAGACGCCCGAGCTTCGCCTCACCATTCCGCCGCTCGCTGCGATCTTCCTCGTTCCGGAAAGCTGACACATGCGCCTGACTGCTGGATCGCCCGCACGCCTCGGCGCAAGCTGGGACGGACGCGGCACCAATTTCGCGCTGTTCTCCGCCAACGCACAGAAGGTCGAGCTCTGCCTGTTCGACAGCCAGGGCCGTCGCGAGCTCGAGCGCATCGAATTGCCCGAAAGAACCGAGGACGTCTGGCATGGCTATCTCAACGACGTCTCGCCCGGCCAGCTCTACGGCTATCGCGTGCACGGTCCCTATGAGCCCGAGCACGGCCACCGCTTCAACGCCAACAAGCTGCTGCTCGACCCCTATGCCAAGCGACTCTCGGGGCGCCTGGTCTGGAGCGACGCGCATTTTGCCTACCGCACCGGGAGCGCGCGCGAGGATCTCTCCTTCGACCGCCGCGACAACGCGCGCGGCATGCCCAAGGCCGTCGTGGTCGACGAGACCTTCAACTGGGGCCGCCGCGAGATCCGTCCCAACATCGCCTGGGAAGACACCGTCATCTACGAGGCTCACGTCAAGGGTCTGACGCAGAAGCGCGACGACGTGCCGCCGAACCTGCGTGGCACCTATGGCGGCCTGTCCTCGCCGGCGATGATCGAGCACCTGAAGAAGCTCGGCGTCACCACGGTTGAACTGCTTCCGGTGCACAGCTTCGTCGACGACCGCATCCTGGTGGAGAAGAAGCTCGTCAATTACTGGGGCTACAACACGCTATCCTTCTTCGCCCCCGAGCCGCGCTACGCCCAGGACAACGCGCTCGACTCCTTCCGCACCACGGTGGCGCGCCTGCACGATGCCGGCATCGAGGTGATGCTCGACGTCGTCTACAATCACACCGCCGAGGGCAATCATCTCGGCCCGACGCTGTGCTACCGCGGCATCGACAACGCCTCCTATTACTGGCTGAACCGCGAGAACCCGCGCTATTACGACGACTTCACCGGCTGCGGCTCGTCGGTGAACCTCACCCATCCGCGCGTGCTGCAGATGGTGATGGATTCGTTGCGATACTGGGTCGAGGTCTGCCACGTCGACGGCTTCCGCTTCGACCTCGCCACCACGCTCGCGCGCGGGCCGAACGGCTTTGATCGCGGCATCTCGTTCCTGACCGCGATCCGGCAGGATCCGGTGCTGGCGACCGTCAAGCTCGTCGCCGAGCCCTGGGACCTCGGCCTCGGCGGTTACCAGGTCGGCGCATTCCCCTCGCAATGGTCGGAATGGAACGATCGCTATCGCAGCGCCATGCGTCGCTACTGGAGCGGCGAAGGCAGCCTGATCGGCGACATCTCAAGCCGCATGACGGCGTCCTCCGACCTGTTCAACCATGACGGACGGCGGCCGCGCGCCAGCATCAACCACATCACCGTCCACGACGGCTTCACGCTCGCCGACCTCTTCAGCTACAACGAGAAGCACAACGAGGCCAACGGCGAGGACAATCGCGACGGCTCCAACGACAACCACAGCAACAATTGCGGTGTCGAGGGTCCGACCGACGATCCCGATATCATTGGCCTGCGCCGCCAGCTTCGCAAGAACGTGCTGGCCTGTCTGATGCTCGCGCAGGGCATTCCGCTGATCCTCGCCGGCGATGAGGTCGGCAATTCGCAATCCGGCAACAACAACGCCTATTGCCAGGACAATGAGATCGGCTGGGTCGGCTGGGACAATCTCGGCAAGGAGGGCGACGACATGGTCGATTTCGTCGCCCAACTCGCCGACATCCGCCGCCGGTTCTCGCAACTTCGCAGCCATCGCTGGCTCGACGGCCGCCCCAAGGACGGCATCTCTTACGGCGCGCTGTGGCTGACCCCGGCTGGCGACGAGATGACGGAGAACGACTGGAAATTCCCGGAAGGCAGGTTCCTCTCGTATGTGATGGGGCCGATGGAACCGGGCAGCGCCGCGATCTTTATCGTTCTGAACGCCGCCCCCGAAGAGATCGCATTCAAATTGCCCAAAATGACCGAATACAAGAGCTGGCAGCAGATCCTGAACACGACCGATGCCAAGCTGAACACGGCCGACTTCCAGCCCGGAAGCGACAGCAAGGCGCCGCCGCGCTCCGTGCTCGCCTTCGCGGGGGCGCTATGAGGCCATCCTTCGGGGCGAAGCCGACGAAGGACGGCGTCTCGTTCCGTCTGTGGGCGCCCGCGGCGCGGCGCGTCGATCTCCTGCTCGACCGAAGACACGCGATGCAGCGTCGCCAGGATGGCTGGTATGTCGCCGATATCGTCGGCCTTCCCGTGGGCAGTCGCTACAAGTTCAGGATCGACGACGAGATCGACGTGCCAGATCCGGCATCGCCCTTCCAGCCCGAGGATGTGTTCGGCCCAAGCGAGGTGATCGATCACGATGCCTTTTCATGGCGTGCGCGCGATTGGCGCGGTCGTCCCTGGGAAGAGACGGTGCTGATCGAGACCCATGTCGGCACCTTCACCGCTGCAGGCTCTTACCGCGCCATGATCGACAAGCTCGATCATCTCGCCGCAACCGGCATCACGGCGCTCGAACTGATGCCGCTGGCCGATTTCGCAGGACGCCGCGGCTGGGGCTATGACGGCGTGCTATGGTATGCGCCCGACAGCGCCTATGGCCGCCCCGAAGACCTCAAGACACTGATCGACGAGGCGCATCTGCGCGGCCTGATGGTGTTCCTCGACGTCGTCTACAATCATTTCGGCCCCGAGGGGAATTATCTCGGCCGTTATGCGCCGGCCTTCTTCACCGACGCACACACGCCCTGGGGCAGCGCGATCGACTATCGCGTGCCGCAGGTGCGCGCGTTCGCAGTCGAGAATGCCCTGTCCTGGCTCAGCGACTACCGTTTCGACGGCCTGAGGCTGGATGCCGCCAATCACATCATGTTGGTGCCGGGCGAGCAGTCGATGCTGCAGGACCTCAGCGTCGCCGCCGGCGAGCTCGCCAAGGCGACGGGGCGGCACATCCATCTCGTGCTGGAGAATGGCGACAATCGCGCCAGCCTGCTCGATGCCGCGCAGAATCCACCAAGCGGCAAGTATCGCGCGCAGTGGAACGACGACTATCACCACGTCTGGCACGTGATGCTGACGGGTGAGCTTGCCGGCTACTATGCCGACTACCAGACGCCGCGTATGGACCTCGCGCGCGCACTCGCCTCGGGCTTCGTCTATCAGGGCGAGGTTTCGGAGTTCTGGGGCAAGAAACCGCGCGGCGAGCCGAGCGGCGAGCTGCCGCCGGCGACCTTCGTCAATTTCCTGCAGAACCACGATCAGATCGGCAACCGTCCGCTCGGCGATCGGCTCGAGAGCCTGGCATTGCCGCAGCAGATCGAAGCCGCGCTCGCGGTGACCCTGCTCGCGCCGATGGTGCCGATGCTGTTTCAGGGCGAGGAATGGGGCTCGACGGTGCCCTTCCCGTTCTTCT
The DNA here is from genome assembly GCF_023006515.1 of Bradyrhizobium sp. PRIMUS42. NCBI lineage: Bacteria > Pseudomonadati > Pseudomonadota > Alphaproteobacteria > Hyphomicrobiales > Nitrobacteraceae > Bradyrhizobium > Bradyrhizobium sp. PRIMUS42. The sequence goes on along the minus strand of NZ_JALBGZ010000067.1, from coordinate 9,499 downwards.
GCGATTTCCAGGGCGAACTGGCCGACGCCGTCCGCAAGGGCCGCAAGCAGGAATATGCCTGGGCCTACGAAAAATACGGCAATGAGGTGCCCGACCCGCTCGATCCGGCCACGCTGCAATCGGCCGTGCTCGACTGGACCGGCCGCACAGCGGAGCAGGACGCACGGCTCGCCTTGGTGCGGCAACTGCTCGCAGTCCGCCGCAAGGAGATCATGCCGCGGCTGAAGGGGGCGGCTTTCGGCGACGCCGACGCTGCCGACAACGGCCTGCTCACTGCGCATTGGCACATGGGGGACGGCGTGACGTTGCGCCTGACCGCCAATCTGTCGGACCAGGAGATCACGTCCGATGTCAGCGCGGGCACGCCGATCTGGGGCGGCGGAGCCAGCGAGCGGCTCCCGCCCTGGTCGGTGGTCTGGCGCCTCGGAGGTTGACATGCCTCCCGCCATTCCTCTCGCGACCTACCGGCTTCAGCTCACCGCGGATTTCGACTTCGACAAGGCAACTTCGGTCGTTCCTTACCTCAAGGCGCTGGGGATCACCCATCTCTACGCCTCGCCGGTGATGAAGGCCCGCAAGGGCTCGACCCACGGCTACGACACCGTCGATCACGGCCAGTTCAATCCGGAGCTCGGCGGCGAGGCCGGCTTCGCACGGCTGAGCGAGGCTCTTAGGCAGAACGACCTCGGCCTCATCATCGACTTCGTGCCCAACCATGTCGGCGTTCATTTTGCCGACAATCCCTGGTGGCTGGACGTGCTGGAATGGGGCCAGGCTTCGCCGCACGCGGTCTCCTTCGACATCGACTGGGATCAGCTCGCCTACCGCGCCCGCGGCGGCGTGCTGCTGCCGATCCTGGGGGCATCCTACGGCGAGGCGCTCGAGCGCGGCGACATCGAGCTGCGCTACGATCCGGATCAGGGAAGCTTCTCCGCCTGGTATTTCGAGCATCGCTTACCCATCGCGCCGGAGCGCTATGGCGAGATGCTGCGCATGATCGTGAAGGAAGCAGATGCCGCCGAGACGGAGGCCGGTAAAAGCCTGCTCTCGCTCGCGGCGCGATACACCGGACTGCGCCGCCCCAACCGCAAGGAAGCCCCCGCGTTCAAGACCGAACTCAGGGAGATCGTGGGTGCCGCGGAGATCACCGCACGCGGACTTGCCGCCTATCGCGCCGCCAAGGATCGCCCCGCGCAGACGCTGGCGCTGCATCACCTGCTGGAGCGCCAGCATTACAAGCTCGGGCATTGGCGGCTCGCCTCCAGCGACATCAATTATCGCCGCTTCTTCGACGTCAACGGGCTCGCAGGTCTGCGCGTCGAGGACGCGAGCACCTTTGCCGCCACGCACCGGCTGGTGAAGCAGCTCATCGTCGACGGCAAATTGCAGGGAATTCGGCTCGATCACATCGACGGCCTGCGCGATCCCGCCCAATATTGCCAGCGCCTGCGCCGGCTGGTGCGCGACGCGCAAGGCAACACCAAGCCGTTCTACACGGTGATCGAGAAGATCCTGTGCGAGCACGAACGCCTGCCGCACTTCGCCGGCGTTCAGGGCACCACCGGCTATGAATGGATGAACGTCATTACCCAGGTGCTGGTCGACGCCAAGGGGCTGGCGGCGCTGGACGAGACCTGGCGGCAGATCAGCAACCGGCCGCCGCGGCTTGCGCCTTACGTCAAGGACGCCAAGCGGCGTGTGCTGGAGACGCTGCTCACCAGCGAATTCACCGTGCTGACGCGCCTGCTCGCGCGCATCGCCAATGGGCATTACTCGACCCGCGATTTCTCCGCCGACAGCCTGCGGCAGGCGCTGGAACTCTATGTGCTGCACTTCCCGGTGTACCGCACCTATCTGACCAACAGCGGCCCGACGGCCCCCGACCGCAAGCTGATCGACGACACCATCGCGCGCGCCCGTTCGGAATGGTTCGCCGCGGACGAAGGCATCTTCGATTTCCTGCGCGACGCGCTGACCATGGACCTGCTCAAGCCCGGTCGTCCGCCACATAGTGTCCCGCGCGTGCGCCGCTTCGCGCTGAAGGTGCAGCAATTCACCGGGCCGGTGATGGCGAAGTCGCTGGAGGACACCGCGTTCTATCAGTTCCACCGGCTGCTCGCCCTGAACGAAGTCGGCGGCGATCCCGCTAGCACCGGCCTCACCATTCCCGCTTTCCACGAGGCCATGCAGGCCCGCGCCAGGGAATGGCCGCAGGGAATGACGGCGACCGCCACGCATGACACCAAGCGCGGCGAGGATGCCCGCGCACGGATCGCGGCGCTCAGCGAAATTCCCGGCGAATGGACCAGCGCGGTTTCGCGCTGGAAGGTGTCGAACGCACCGCACCTCGCGCTCCACGGCAATCTACGCGCGCCATCGGCGACGTTCGAATACATGCTCTACCAGACGCTGCTCGGGGCCTGGCCGCTGCAGACGCCGGTCGATGCCGGCTTCGTCGAGCGCATCCAGGCCTATGCGCTGAAAGCCGCGCGGGAGGGCAAGGAAGAGACCAGCTGGCTCAATCCGCACGAGGCCTACGAGAACGGCGTGAAGAGCTTCGTCGACAAGATCCTCGACCCCGCGCTGTCAGCCGAATTCCTGGAGGCGCTGCAAACGCTGGCCCGCCGCCTCGCACTGCTCGGCATGTTGAACTCTCTGAGCCAGCTCACCCTGAAGGCGACGCTGCCCGGCGTGCCCGACTTCTATCAGGGCACCGAATTCTGGGACCTGTCGCTGGTCGATCCCGACAACCGTCGCCCGGTCGACTTTGCCGCGCGGCAGGGGGCGCTGGGCTCGCTGGACGATCCGGACTGGCGTGGCCTGATCAAGAGCTGGCCGGACGGCCTGATCAAACTGGCCTGGACAAGGCGTCTCCTCAAGCTGCGCAATGAGCTCGCCGACGTTTTCGCTCAAGGCGACTATGAGCCGCTGGCGGTGCGCGGCGCACATGCCGACCATGTCATTGCCTTCGCTCGCCGCCACGGCCGCGCTGCCGCGATCGTGGTGGTCGGGCGTCAGTTCGCGCCGTTCACGCAAGCCGGGCGAGAGTGGCCCACGCTCGACGGATTCGACGCAACCGTCGACATCACCGGCTACGCTGCGGCGGGCTTTGCAGGCAACGAACTGCCGGTCTCGCAGGCCTTCCGTGATTTCCCCGCTTCCGTCATCGAGGCTCGCACGGCAAATGCCATCCGGCCCGCGCGGCCGCGCGTGCGCGCCTGAAATTACTTTCCCTGGTCCTTGGTCAGCAGCAACTGACCACGCTTCCTGATCGTGGCCTGCGCCATCTCGGCAAAGCGCTGCAACAGCCAGGGCAGCACCACCTCGACCTTCACGTGATCGTCGGCGACATCGACCTGCCCCGTCGCGACCTGTCCGAGCGCGCGGATGCGAAAGGCCATACTGTCGCCGGTCCAGCGCTCCTCCTCGACCTGCATCACGGGAATGCTGGCGGCCGCGCGACCGAGCCCGGTCTTGAGCCGGCGCACCGCCTCCTCGCGGCCAAGACGATGAGGAATGGAGACGACAAGCGGTGCTGACATGGCCGTGCCTCGTGGATTGATTCTCACATAGTCATGCCGGCCGAAACGCCAAATGTTCCATGCAGGTTTGGTCCTGCAACCGGTGTTTCCATGGACGGAACTTTAAAACCTGCGGCAAGTTGCCCTTGCACCAAGGGACAGGTGCAAACGACCCTTTCAACAAAGGGCTGGAGGAGATTCGCATGTCAATCGGTACGATCATTCTGATCATTCTGGTCATCGCCCTGCTTGGCGGCTTCAGCGGCATCGGCGGCGGCCCGTTCTATGGCACCGGCTATTACGGCGGCGGCGGCCTCGGGCTCGTCATCGTCATCCTGCTGATCCTGCTGCTGATGGGAAGGATCTAGCCAGACAGCGAGGATTTCGTAGGGTGGGCAAAGGCGCTCTTGCGCCGTGCCCACCTTCCTCGCCGCAACGAGAAGACGGTGGGCACGCTTCGCTTTGCCCACCCTACGGGAGTTGCGCCCGTAGCAAGCATCTACTTCGTTTTCCCCGCGAGCTTCTTGATCGCCGCCTTGATCGACGCGGCGGCATCATCATAACCCTCCCATGCCTTCGATCGCGCCAGCAAGCCCGGCCCGGTTCGCAGCGTATAGCGCTTTGGATCGAGATCGCTCTTTACCTGCGCCCAGGTTACCGGCATCGAGACCGTGGCGCCGGCGCGCGCCCGCGGCGATAACGGCGCCACCGCCGTCGACATGCGGTCGTTGCGCAGATAGTCCAGGAAGATCTTTCCCTTGCGCAGCTTTTTCGACATGTTGAGCAGATAGCGCTCTGGATCGTCATCGGCCATCCACTGGCAGACGCCCTGAGCGAAGGCCTTGGCCTCCTTCCAGTCCACCTTGTCGCGTGCGCCGTGGCGCAGCGGCACGACGACGTGCAGACCCTTGCCGCCCGTGGTCTTGCAGAAGCTCTCCATGCCGATGTCGGTCAGCCGCTGCCGCATCTCCCTGGCCGCCTTCACGACGTCGGCGAACTCGACATCCGGCGCCGGATCGAGATCGAACACCAGCCGGCCCGGCGTGTCATAGGCGTTTGGCGCGCAATTCCATGGATGCAGCTCGACGCCGCCAATCTGCGCAACGGCGGCCAGCCCTTCGACGCGATCGATCTGCAAATAGGGTTTACGATCGCCCGAGACCTTGGCCAGCTCGAGCAAATTCGAGGTGCCCTGCATGGCATGACGCTGGAAGAACGTCTCGCCACCGATGCCGTCGGGCGCACGCACGATCGAGCACGGGCGGCCCTTCAGATGTTCGATCATCCAGGTCCCGACCGCCTCGAAATAGCGGGCGAGATCGAGCTTCGTCACGCCCTCGCCATCACCGCCATCCGGCCACAGCTCCTTGTCCGGCTTGGAAATGACGACGCCCATCACCTCGGCCGTGCCGGCGTCCTTCGATCGCTTGGCCGTCTTCGCCACGCGCTTGCTGGCTGTGGGCTCGGCGAGCTGGGTATCGACGGGCGTTTCCGCCTCAACCTCCTTGGCGGGCTTGTCCTGCCGCAAGCCCTTGAACGCGGCCTGGCGGATATTGCCGTCGGCGGTGAAGCCGGCGAACTCGATCTCCGCGACCAGCTCCGGCTTCAGCCAGTGCACCTCTTTGGCTTTCTTCGGCGCGTTCTTGCCGCCGAAAGGACTCTCCTTGGCCGCCATCGCCTTCAACGACGGCATGATGCGTTTGACCTTGTCGGCGCCGAAGCCGGTGCCGACCATGCCGACGAAGACGAGATGGTCGCCGCGACGAACGCCCGCCATCAGAGAGCGGAACTTGCCATTGGTGGTCTTGTAGCCGCCGATCACCACTTCGTGGCCGGCGCGACATTTCGATTTGACCCAGCTCTCGGTACGCCCCGAACGATACGGCGCATCCAGCTTCTTCGACACCACACCTTCGAGCTCGAGCTTGCAGGCCGATTGCAGCACCGCATCGCCGCCGCTTTCGAAATGCTCGACATAGCGGATCTGCGTGGACTTCCGCTTGCGCGCTTCCAGCAGCTTCTTGAGTTGCGCCTTACGCTCTCCGAGCGGCAGTCGGCGGTAATCCTGGCCTTCCGCGAACAGGAGGTCAAAGGCAAAGAAGATCAGTTCGTCGGTCTTGCCATCGGACAATGCGGCCTGCAGCGAGGAGAAGTTCGGCGCGCCGTTGTGGTCGAGCGCGACGATTTCGCCGTCGATCGTCACGTCCGGCAGCGACCCCGCCTCTTTCGCGATTGCCGCGAACTTCCCGGTCCAATCGAGACCCTTGCGCGTCTTGAGCGTCGCCTCTCTGTCCTCGACCCGGAGCTGCACGCGATAGCCGTCGAACTTGATCTCGTGGCACCAGCCCTCGCCAGCCGGCGGCCGCTCGACCAGCGTACAGAGCTGCGGCCCGACGAAGTCCGGCATCTCCGACACCTTCTTGGCAGTCGTCGCGGTCGTGGCCTTCTTCCTCGCCGACTTGCCGGCCTTCAATGCCGTGCGCGGGGCCGGCTTGACCGTGTGCCCTTTCGTCTCCTCCGCGCGATTGGATTGCCAGACCGCATCGGCCTTGGTCTTGGCACCTTTCGCCAGCATGAACGGTTTCGGCGCGCGGCCCTTGCCTTCGGCGATCTGCTCCATCGCACGGCCGGAGGCGACCGATCTGTCCTCGTCGAGAATGTCGTTGTCCGCGCCCTCGCGGACAAATTCGTCGCGATGCTTGATCAGGAGCCAGTTGGTGCGCTTGCCGCCGGTGCGGTCGTTGCGCATGCGCACCAGCACCCAGCTTCCGTGCAGCTTCTCGCCATGCAGGGTGAACTTCAAATCGCCTTTCTTGAATCCGCGCTCGGCGTCTTCCGATTCCCAGGTGCCGCGGTCCCACAGCATCACCGTGCCGCCGCCATACTGCCCTTCCGGAATCGTGCCTTCGAAATCGCCATAGTCGAGCGGATGGTCTTCCACCTCGACCGCCAGCCGCTTGTCGTGCGGATCGAGTGAGGGCCCTTTGGTCACGGCCCAGGACTTGAACACGCCGTCAAATTCGAGCCTGAGATCGTAGTGCAGCCGGCTCGCATCGTGCTTCTGAATCACGAAGCGCCGCTGCTTCGATGACGCCACTGCGGTCTTGCCCGATGGCTCTGGCGTCTTCTCGAAATCACGCTTCTGTCGGTAAGTGGAGAGTTTTTGCAGCACGACCGGTCCCGCTTCTCTTTCGACATTCAAGCCTATCACGGCCAAAGTCCCGCCCGGAACCAAAACCCGATGGGAGGGTTGGGGTTCCAAAACCCACTGAAAACGCTGGAGAATGGAATGGCCCCGCGTGCCTATTGGAAGGGAACGTTGAAGCTGTCGCTGGTCAGTTGCCCGGTCGTGCTTTATCCGGCGACGACGGCAGCGGAGAAGACGCGATTTCACCTGATCAATCGCGAGACCGGGAACCGGCTCAAGCAGCAGATGATCGATGCCGAAACCGGCGATGTCGTCGAGAGCGACCAGAAGGGCCGCGGCTACGAGCTGCGCAAGGGCAAATATGTCGAGATCGAACCGGAGGAGCTCGAAGCGGTCCAGATCGAGAGCAACCACACCATCGACATCGAGAGCTTCGTGCCGAGCGAGGAGATCGACCAGCGCTATCTCAACCATCCCTATTACATCGCGCCCGACGGCAAGGCCGCGGTCGACGCGTTCGCGGTGATCCGCGACGCCATGAAGGACCAGGAGCGCGTGGCGCTCGCCAAGATCGTGCTCACCAATCGCGAACACATCATGGCGATCGAGCCGCTCGGCAAGGGCCTGCTCGGCACCACGCTGCGCTTTCCTTACGAGCTGCGCGACGAGGGCGAGTTCTTCGGAGACATCAAGAGCCCGAAGATCACTAAGGACATGGTCGAGCTCGCCGGCCACATCCTCCATACCAAGGCCTCGCATTTCGACCCCGGCAAGTTCAAGGACGAGTACGAAAACGCGCTGAAGGCGCTGGTGAAGCGCAAGGCCAGTGGCAAGAAGATCGAGTTGCCCGAACCCGAGGAGCGGCCGAGCAATGTCGTCAGCCTGATGGACGCGCTGAAGCAGAGCCTGAAGGGACGCGGCGGGAAAAAGACCGCGGCGAAGTCCCATGCGCGCCGCGCGACCGGGCGGCAACGAGCGGCGAAGAAGACGCACCGGTCGACGGCACGGCACAGGAAGGCGGGCTGAGGAAACCGCTCGCCCCGCGCTCGATCTCGTAAGGTGGGCAAAGCGAAGCGCGCCCACCACCTTGATCGAAATCGGGAGAATGGTGGGCACAGTGCTTAGCCTTTGCCCACCCTACGGGGCTGATTTGCACCGTCATCGACGGACTATTGTAGGATGGGTAGAGCGAAGCGAAACCCATCACGCGTCGCCGGGCGCTGAGTCATGATGGGTTTCGCTTCGCTCTACCCATCCTACGGATCTTCGGGATCAATCCCCCGCCTTCAACCGGTACCCGATCCCCGTTTCCGTCAGTACATATTGCGGCCGCTCCGGATCGGCTTCGATCTTCTGGCGGAGCTGGCGGACATAGACGCGCAGATATTGCGCGTCGGTCAGCTCGTCCCACAGTTCCCTCAGCAGAAAACGGTGAGTCAGCACCTTGCCGGCGTGCTGCACCAGCACGCGCAGGAGGTCGTATTCCTTCGGCGACAGCTTGACGTCACGCTCACCGACCTTGACGATGCGGCGGACGAGATCGACCGAGAGATCGCCCGAGCGGAACACCGGGCGCTCTCCCTGGACCTGGAGCTGGTGCCGCAGCGCGGCGCGCAGGCGGGCCAGGAGCTCGTCCATGCCGAACGGCTTGGTTAGATAATCGTCGGCACCGAGATCGAGCGCCTGGACCTTGCCGGCCTCGTCGCCCCGGCTCGACAGCACCACGATCGGCACGCTTTCGTTGCGGGCGCGGATGGTGCGCAGCAGTTCGTGCCCCTGAACGTCGGGCAGGCCGAGATCGAGAATGATCAGCGCCGGCGCTTCCTCGAGCTTCTCCAGCGCAATCTTGCCGTTCGACGCCTCCAAGATTTCATAGCCTTGCGTCGATAGCCCCATCCGCAGCAATTTGCGGATCGGCGGCTCGTCGTCGATGACCAGGACCTTGATTGGGGCAGCGCTCATGCGGCGGTATCCAATGCGCGGCTTTCTGCCGGAACGGGAAGACGGATGGTGAGGATGGCGCCGCTCCGGTCGCCGCGGTTGGCGGCCGAGATCGTGCCGCGCATCGCCTCGACGAAGCCGCGCGAGATGGCAAGGCCAAGGCCCGTGCCGGGACGGACGTGATCGCCCTTCTGCACGCGGTAGAACTTGTCGAACACGCTCTCCAGCTCGTCGGGCGGGATGCCGGCCCCCTCGTCGGCGACCTCCAGAACGACCTGATCGCGCTCACGTTTGCTCTTGATCGAGATCGTGGTGTCGGGCGGCGAGTATTTTGCGGCATTGTCCAGCAGATTGAACAGCACCTGCTCGAACAGCACGGCGTCGAGCTGGAGCATCGGCAGATCGGCCGCCAGCACCAGCTCCACCTTATGGGCGGTCAGGATCTTGCTCGCCCTCCGCAGCGCGCTGCCCACGATCTCGCTGAGATCGTGCAGTGCCGTGTTGGGCACGATGGCGCCGGATTCGAGCTTGGTCATGTCGAGCAGGTTCGCGATGAAGCGGTTGAGCCGTTCGGATTCGTCGATGACGGTGGCGAGCAGGTCGCGCTTCTCGGCGTCGGACAGGGCCCCGGTCAGATCGCGCATGGTCGAGGCCGCCCCCAGCACCGAGGCGAGCGGTGTCTTCAAATCGTGCGAGATCGAGGTCAGCAGCGCGGAGCGCAAGCGCTCGGATTCGACGGTGCGCTTGACGCGGTCCATATCCTCGACCAGCAGCACGCGCTCGATCGCCTTTATGACCTGTTCTCGTTCAAGGTGATCCCGCCGCTCGGCCGCATGATCACGGGCGATGCCGAGTCCTATCAATATCTCGTCGAATCGATTCGCAAGTT
>NZ_JALBGZ010000679.1:0-3379 GCF_023006515.1 Bradyrhizobium sp. PRIMUS42 | reverse complement strand
GTCGGGGCCGAGCACCATCCGCACCGCGAGCGCGCCGCGCGGCTCGCCAGGCACCAGCGAGCAGAGATTGTTGGAAATGCGCTCGGGCAGCATCGGCACGACGCGGTCGGGGAAGTAAACCGAGTTGCCGCGGTCGAGCGCGTCGCGGTCGAGCGCGGTGCTAGGCCGGACGTAGAAGCTGACATCGGCGATGGCGACGTTGACGATGAAGCCGCCTTTGTTGTTCGGATCAGGATCTGGATCGGCATGCACCGCGTCGTCATGGTCCTTCGCATCCGGCGGATCGATGGTGACGAGCGGCACGTCGCGCCAGTCCTCGCGCCCCTTCAGGTTCGCGGGCTCCGCCGCTTCCGCCTCGCGCTCGGCGGCAGGGGAGAATTGCAGCGGGATGTCGTGGGCGTAGATCGCGATCAGGCTGATCGCCTTCTCCGACTTGACCGAGCCGAGCTTTTCTTTCACCCGGCCGGACGCAAGCCCAAAGCTGCGCGTGCGGACGATGTCGACGCTGACGAGGTCGCCGTCCTGCGCGCCGTGCGTATCGGCTGCTGCAATGTTCAGTTCGCGGTCGGCAGCCTTCTTGTCGACGGGCACGAGCCGGCCGCCGCCTTCGGGAAGGCTGCGGAACACGCCGAGGATACGGCTCTTGGTCTTGTCGAAGACCTTGATGACGTGGCCGAGATAGGCCGGGCCTTCGGCCTCGTTGCTCGGCTCGACGCGCAGCAGCACGCGGTCGCGAACACCGGCGACGGTGCCCGGCTTTGGCCGGCGCGGCATCTGGATGCGGATCTTCGGCGGCTCGCCGCTTTCGACCTCGTCCCATTCGGTGGGCGAGGCGATCAATTCGCCGTCGGAGTCGCGCCCGGTAATGTCGGCGACCAGCGTCGGCGGCAGCGTGTCCGGCTCGGACACCTTGTGACGTTTTTTCTTGATGGCCCCGTCGTCGGCGAGCTCGCGCAGCATGCGCTTGAGCTCGACGCGATCGGCGTTCTTCAGGCCGAACTCGCGCGCAATTTCGCGGGTCCCGACCTTTCCTGGATTTGCCTTGATGAAGGCGACGATGGCTTGCCTGTCGGGAAAGCCATGGTCATTCTTGCGTTTCACTTAACCTCTAATTCTGACTTAAGTCTTGCCGGCACTCTTCTTGGCCGGAGCCTTGCCGGCGGCGGCCTTGGTCGGCGACGTCTTGGCTGTCGACGACAATGCGGCGCGCGCCTTGCTGGTGGATTCGGTTTTCGATTTGGCCGCGGCTTTCTTCGCGGTCGGCTTCTTCGGCTTTGGCGCGGCGTCCTCGCCGTCCGTAGCTTTCTCTGTAGCTTTCTTGGCCTTGGCCGGCTTTGCCGCCTTCTTGGCCGTCTTAGAGTTCTTGGCCTTGCCGCCGCCCTTGGCTGCGCGCTCGTCGATCAGCGCGATCGCCTGCGGCAGCGTGACGGTGTCCTTTTCGAACTCGGCGGGGATCGTCGCGTTGACGCCGCCGGCGGTGACATAGGCGCCGTAGCGGCCGCTCTTCACGGTGACGGTGCCGAGTGTCGGATGATCGCCGATCGCCTTGCCGGGATCGGCGCCGAAGCGGCGGCTCGGGCCCTTGGCGACCTTCTCCGCGATCAGCGTCACCGCGCGATTGAGGCCGATGTCGAATACCTCATCGCCGGCTTCCAGGCTGGCATAGGTCTTCTCGTGCTTCACGAACGGCCCGAAGCGGCCGAGGCCGGCGGTGATGGGCTGGCCGGTTTCGGGATGTTTTCCAATTTCGCGCGGCAGCGAGAGCAGCTTCAGCGCGAGCTCGAGCTCGACATCGCCGGGGGAGGTGCCCTTCGGGATGCCTGCGCGCTTCGGCTTCTCGCCTTCCTCATAATCCTTCTGCTCGCCGAGCTGGATATAGGGGCCGAACCGGCCGGCCTTGACCCAGACATCGCGGCCCGTATCGGGGTCCTGGCCGAGCGAACGGTCAGCAGTCGCCTCGCCATCGGCGGCGAGCTGGCGGGTGTAGCGGCATTCCGGATAGTTCGAGCAGCCGACGAAGGCGCCGAACTTGCCGGCCTTCAGATTGAGACGGCCATTGCCGCAGCTGGGGCACTGCCTGATGTCACCCCCATCGGGCCGCGGCGGATAGATATGCTGTCCGAGCATCTCGTCCAGCACGTCGAGCACCTGCGCCACACGCAGGTCCTTGATCTCGTCGACGGCGCCGATGAAGCCGGTCCAGAAATCCTTCAGCACCTGCTGCCAGGAGATCTCATTGTTGGAGATGCGGTCGAGCTGCTCTTCCAGATTGGCGGTGAAATCGTATTCGACGTAGCGGCTGAAGAAGCTCTCGAGGAACGCGACCACGACGCGGCCCTTGTCCTCGCCATGCAGGCGCTTCTTCTCCAGCTTGACGTAGCCGCGGTCCTTCAGCACCTGGAGGATCGAGGCATAGGTCGAGGGCCGGCCGATGCCGAGCTCTTCCATGCGCTTGACCAGCGAGGCCTCGGAGAAGCGCGGCGGCGGCTCGGTGAAGTGCTGGGTGACGGACAGGCCCTGCCGCTTGAGCGCGTCGTTCGGGCTCATAGCGGGCAGGCGGCGCGAATCCTCGTCTTCCTCGTCGTCACGGCCTTCCTGGTAGAGCGCGAGGAAGCCGTCGAACTTGACGACCTGGCCTGTGGCGCGCAGCTCCAGCGTGCGGGAGCCTGCCTTCGCCGTGATGTCGACGGTCGTGCGCTCCAGCTCGGCCGATTCCATCTGGCTCGCGATGGTGCGCTTCCAGATCAGCTCATAGAGACGCGCCTGATCGGCATCGAGCTTGCGGCTCATGCTGTCGGGGCGGCGGGACATGTCGGTCGGGCGGATCGCTTCGTGCGCTTCCTGCGCGTTCTTGGCCTTGGTCTGGTACTGACGGGGGGCATCCGGCACATAGGCGTTGCCGTAATCCTCGCCGATCACCTTGCGCGCCTGCGTGATCGCCTCGGGGGCGATCTGCACGCCGTCGGTACGCATATAAGTAATGAGTCCGGTGGTCTCGCCGCCGATGTCGATGCCTTCATAGAGGCGCTGGGCGATGCGCATCGTGTGCGCCGGCGCAAAGCCGTATTTGCGGCTGGCTTCCTGCTGCAACGTCGAGGTGGTGAACGGCGCCTGCGGATTGCGCCGCGCGGGCTTGGCGTCGACCGCGGTGACGGCGTAGGCCGCCGTCTCCAGCGCCTTCTTGAAATCCTCGGCTTCCGCGCCGGTGCCGATGTCGAGACGCTGGATCTTCTTGCCGTCGGCGCCGACGAGGCGGGCCTCGAACGCATCGCCGCGCGGGGTCAGCAGGGTCGCGATCAGCGACCAATATTCACGCGCGACGAACTTCTCGATCTCGAGCTCGCGGTCGCAGACGAGGCGCAGCGCCACCGACTGCACG
>NZ_JALBGZ010000678.1:0-3384 GCF_023006515.1 Bradyrhizobium sp. PRIMUS42 | reverse complement strand
GGTCGGCGTGAACGCGGCAAGGTGCGCGGCGCCGTCGACATAGCGCAGCACCGCCGTGGAAAAGCCGCCGATCAGCCGGTTGGCATTGGCGGCGATGGCGTCGAACACCGGCTGCACGTCCGAGGGCGAGGCTGCCATCACCTTCAGGATATCGGCGGTGGCGGTCTGGCGCTCGAGCGCTTCGCGCGTCTCGTTGAACAGGCGTGCATTCTCGATCGCGATCACGGCCTGGTCGGCAAAGGTCTGGAGCAGCTGCACGAGGTCGGGCGCGAACGCGCCTGTTACGGCGCGCGTGACGCTGATCATGCCGACCGGCGTGCCCCGGTTCATCAGCGGCATGAACAGCACGCTGCGGAAGCCGCGCAGCCGCGCCAGCTCGCGGTTCAGCTGTGGGACGTCATCGGCTTCGCTGTCCGGAAACTGGATGGTCTCCCCGTCACGCACCAGGGCAAAGGTCGGGAAGTCCGAGATCTTGCGCGGGAACGAGGCCTCGAGCCCTTCATCCGCCTCCGGGCTGGTCGGCGTGAACGCCACGAGGTGCAGCTCGTCGCCGGTGAATTGAAGCACGGTGGCGGAGAAGCCGTCGAGCAGGCGCTTGGAACTGGATGCAATCGCCGCGAAGACCGGCCGGGCATCGGAGGGTGATGCCGCGATATTGCGCAGGATCTCGGCGCTGGCGCTCTGGCGATCCCGCGCGATCGCCAGCTCGCTGCGCAGCTGCGCAGTCTCGGCTGCAGCCGACTGCAATCGGCGCTGGAGTTCCTCGATTTTGTTGGAAGGGGTCGTCATTCCTGATCCGGCTTGATGCCGCGACAGGCGCGGCACCGGGCCGGATTATCACATCTTCTGCGGCCGGAGCCAGCCGTCCGCGACCGTGTCGCTGAGGCCCGGCCCGTCTCAGGTCCCCGGCCGCGACACCTCGGTCTCCTTGCTGGTGATGAACTCGAGCAGCACCGGGACGCCTTCTTTCGTCTTCTGGATGCCGCGCCTGATCGCGGGGATGATGTCCTCCGGCTTCAACACCCGCTCGCCATAGCCGCCGAAGGCGCGCGCCATTGCGGCATAGTCGCCGGAAATGTCGGTCGAGCGATATTTTTCGGTCGAGACCGGCATAACCTTCAGTTCGATCGCCATCGAGAAATTGTTGAGCAGGATCGACATGATCGGGATGCGCTCGCGCACGGCGGTCTCGAAATCCATGCCGGTGAAGCCAATCGCCGCATCGCCCCAGACGTTGATGCAGAGCTTGTCGGGCTTTGCCAGCTTGGCGCCCATCGCAAGGCCGAGGCCGTAGCCGAGCTGCGTCGTCTTGCCCCAGCCGAGATAGGTGAGGGGCTCGACCGATTTCCAGAACGGCGAGAGCTGGTCGCGCGGGCTGCCGGCATCATGCGTGATGATGGTGTTCTCGATGTCGACAGTGTGCTGCAAATCCCAGAGCACGCGATAGGGGCTGAGCGGCGCATCGTTGCTGGTGAGTTTTGGCATCCATTTCACCAGCCACTCCTTGTGCGAGGCCGCGATCTCGGCCGCGACGGCGGAGGCATCGCGATCCGCGGTGACGGTCTTGGCGATCTCCTCCAGCAGCGCGTCGAGCACGAGGCCGGCGTCGCCGACCAGGCCGATCTTGGCCTCCACGTCCTTGTTGAGATGATTGGGATCGAGCGTGGAGTGGATGATGGTCTTGCCCTTCGGCATCGCGATGCCGAAGTTTGTTTCAGTGAAGGAGCAGCCGATGCCGAAGATGACGTCGGCTTCGCTCAGAAACTTCGGCACCGCGCGCGGTACTGCAAGGCCGCCCGAGCCGAGCGAGAGCGCATGCGTTTCCGGGAACGACGATTTGCCGCCGAGGCTGGTGGTGACGGGGATCGCCAGCCGCTCCGCGAGCCGCTTCAGTTGCGGCCAGGCCTGCGCGTAATGCACGCCCTGGCCGGCATAGATCACAGGTCGTTTTGCGTTCACGAGCAGGCTGGCTGCTTCCTTCACGTGAACCGGGTCGGCGCCGTAGCGGGTCCGCAGCACCGGTGTGTAGTCGAGCGGCTCCGGCACCTCCTCGTTCCACATGTCGGAGGGGATTTCGACGATCACGGGACCACCGCGGCCGTTCTTCAGCTTGGTGAAGGCGCGGCGGAAGATGTTGGCGACTTCCGCGGCGAGGATGATCGGCTCCGACGATTTCGCGAACGGCTTCATCGCCTCGCTGGAATTGAAGTTCGGCTCGATATGCGCAAGCCTGCGCTGATAGCCCATCGGCAGCACCAGCACCGGCACGGATTCGCCAAAGCACTGCGCAACGCCGCCCATCGCATTCTCGGCGCCAGGTCCATGCTGCATGCAGAACGCGCCGATGCTGCGACCCGACGTCACCCGCGAAATCGCATCCGCCATGTGGATGCCGACGCGCTCCTGTCGCACCATCACGGGCCGGATCTCGGCCTTGGCCGCATGCTCGATCAGATGGTTGACCGGATAGCCGCAGAGGATCTCGATTCCCTCGCGCCTCATGATTTCCGCAATGGCGGTGCCGAGCTTCATGGCGTCTCTCTCCTCAAGGCTTGGCCGGTTGGTCCGGCCGATTGGGGAGAGAGGATCAGGAAATGCCGGGTGGGTAAAGCGTGGGCAGGCGACAGTCAGCTATGCAGCGGACTGCCATAGCTCGGATCGAGCGCTGCGTATCCGGGATAACCGCATCTGCGGGAGTTGCTCTCCGGATTTCGCCTCGCTATTTGCAATTTCGGCAGATCGTCAGTTTGCGTTTCAACGCCTCGTCCTCCTGGTCGAGGCTGCCTGCATCTGGATAGGAGCTGGAGTCCCTTGTGGCGCGGGATCTCGCAGGCGGTGTCACCTGACTTGGGGTGTCAGTGTCGTCCGCGGCGCTGAAGCCATCGTAATCGGCCGCCGAATTCGGTGCCGGCTGACCGACGACGGATGGTGACGCCCCTCTGCCGGAGGCCGCCGGCGGAATCCTGGAATTCTTGGTGTTCGCGCGCGGCGGCGAGGCAGTTTGAGGAACCAGCGAAACCGGCGGCGCGACCGAAGTCTGCCCGCTCGCGCTGTCCTGCGACTCGACGCCGATCAACATGAGGCCGAGAGCCAAGAGCGTCACGCTTCTCATCCGCATCCTTCAAGCCGCTCTTGTTCAATGATTGACCGCATCGCTCGTCGATCGACGCCGTGTTGAAGGATATCAGGACTCGCATGGAGGTCAAAGCCCGCGCAAATGGGAGCGCCGTCGCGCGGAAGGAGCGACTTTTCCGCCGTCTCGCCGCGCTTCAGGCAGTCGCGACCGCCGGCTCAGACCAGCGTGCCCGCGTGAAGGTTCGCGTGCGCGAGCAACGACTGGATCACGACGTTGTCGCCGGGGCCTCCGTCCAGCACGTCGAGGCC
>NZ_JALBGZ010000677.1:0-3405 GCF_023006515.1 Bradyrhizobium sp. PRIMUS42 | reverse complement strand
AACTGCTTCGACATCGCCTGGTGCGCAGTGTCCTCGATCGCGGCGACCGCGGCATACATCGCGGGTGTCGACACGTTGAAGGGACCCGTCGACCTCCGCGGGATCGACATTGTCGTCGTTCTTCAGGCGGTAGGGCGCGGCCCTATCTGGGCGGAAGCTGCTTGCATGCGGCGATCGGACGCTTGGACCTGAGCTGCCCTTTCGCAGCAGGTTTGCGTTCATTCACAACGCGCTCCAAACGTCGCCCCCTTTCCAAACTCGCGGAATTCGATGAACGAACTGGATGATGTGCTGAGGCTTCTCGTCGCGGCGGGAACAGGACTGCTGATCGGCATCGACCGCGACATGAATGACAAGCCGGTGGGAATGCGAACCCTGTCGCTGGTCGCCCTCGGCTCCGCGCTGGTCTCGATCTCCGTGATCGAGTTCCAGAACTTGCGGGACCACCCGGATGCGATCTCCCGGGTCATTCAGGGCGTCGTTGCCGGTGTGCTGACCGGCGTCGGCTTCATCGGCGCAGGCGTCATCCTGCACGATGCCAAGGCGAAGACGGTTCACGGCCTCACGACTGCGGCGACCGTGTGGATTGCGGCAGGGCTTGGAATTGCCTGCGCGCTGGGAGCCTGGCTGCTGGTCGCCGCCGCGATCGCGGTCACGTTGCTCGTGCTGTTCGTTCTCGGCTGGGTCGAGCGCCGGCTGGGATTGAAATAGGCCGCTGAGGCTCAGTCTGTACCAAATGATACGATCAAGGACGACAGGACTCGGCAATATCCGCGACGGATTTGATTCGGAGCGGAGATGATGGACGCGAAGTTTCTGCGAGAGCAACTCGCGTTGGTGCACGAGCTGGCCGAGCAGGCGGATCCCTATATCAAGCAGCGGTTGCTTGCATTAGCCGACAAATATGAGCGTCGGCTGGCCGCACAAAGCCGGCAGACACAGGAACGCTCCCAGGGTTGACAGTTCACGGGTCGTCCAGAAACTTCCACCTCCCCTGTTGCCCCGTTCCGCCATCCCGACCATATTGCCCCCATGACAAAAAAGCCCTTCCGCCTCACGCCCTACCAGGTGCAGTTCCTGCTCGTCGTCGGTTTCGTCACCGTCGGCTGTGCGTTCTACGTGCGCTATCTCGCGATCGAGTTCTCGCAGGTCGCCCTCGCCTGTGACGCCGGGCTTCAGACGCTGGTCTGCAAGGCGCGGTCGGTCTCGACCGTGCTGTTCAAGAATTCGGTGTTCGGCATCGTCGCGCTGGTGGTTGCGACGCTGAACCTGATGCGGCCGTCGATCGTGCTGCTCACCGTCGGCATCATCGCCGCCGGCCTCGGCATCGTGCTCTACAATGTCGTGCTGTCGGGCCTTGCGATCGGCCTGTTCATTCTTGGATTTGCTCGGCCCGCGCCCGCCACAGCGTGAGCGCGAACAACAGATAGATCGTGCAGGTCCAAAGCGACTGCCAGTTGTCGCGGCCTTCGTTGAAGAGCACAAAGACGGCCGACAGCGCCAGCACGCCCGCGAACACCGATTCCGCGATCGGACGCTGGCCGATCTGCGGCCGGTTCAGCATCAATAGCGCAAACGGAACCACCGCCATCGTCAGCGAGGCGTAGGGAAAATCCTTGTAGCGCGGGTCGAACACGAAGCCGAGCGCGGTAGCGGCCCCGATCACCGCCGTCACCGCGAGCGTCAGGCCGAGCACGGCGGTGAGCTTCGACCATTTGCGGCCCTCGCGCGGACCGAGCAGATCGAGGAAGGTCGGAAGGCTGCGGCCGATCACCATCGCCTGCGCGCAGAAGATCGGCGACAGGATGCCGGCGAGCAGCAGCGCGCCCCAGAGCAGCCAGCCACCGATGCCGTAGCTCTCGTAATACATCTTGTCGGCGCCGATCCCGAGCAGGCTCCCCGCCGTCGTCGCCGAGATGGCGACACCGAGCCAGGCCGAGAAGCGCGGCGTCCACGGCCGCCGCCGCAGCGTGATGAGCGCGACCGCGAACACCAGCACGGACAGGCCCATGCCCGCGCCCATGTACCATTTCCAGTACGGGAAATTGCTGATCGGCTCACCCGGGGGATATTTCAGGCTCCGGCGCACCGAATCGTACAGGCCCCAATAGCCGCCGACGGTGCCTTCCAGCTTGCGCTTCCACGGCTGGTCGTAGGACTCGATCAGATTGACGCGAAACTTGTTCGCCTTCGCAAGGCCCAGGATTTCCGAGACGACGCGCGCCTGGTTGGCGCGCGAGGGCAACGCGCCGTCGCGCATGCGCCCCTCGCTCGGCCAGCCGGTCTCGCCGATCAGGATCTCCTTGCCGGGGAACGCCACCGCCATGCGCTCGCGGATCGCCTCGACATGGGCGGAAGCGAATTTCGCCTTGACGGGCAAATCCTCCCAATAGGGCAGGATGTGGATCGTGACGAAGTCGACGACGTCATAGACCTCGCGGTTCTTCAGCCAATATTCCCAGACGTCGGCATAGGTGACGGGCACGCTGACCTGCGTCTTCACCAAGCGGATGATGGAGACGAGGTCGGCCGTGGTCATCTCGCCGCGCAGCAGCACCTCGTTGCCGACGATGACCGAGGTGATGATGTCGGGGAATTGCTTGGTGAGGCGGATGGCGAGCGCGGCCTGCTCATAATTCTTGGTGCGGTTGCTGGAGAGCCAGATGCCCTGCAGGACTTTCAGCCCGCCGACCTTGGCGGCGATCGCCGGCACCTGGTCGAGCCCGTTCTCCATCGAATAGGTGCGGACGCAGTCGGTGATCTGCTTGAGCTGGCGCAGGTCCTGCTCGATCTGCTCGGCCTCGATATGGGTCCACGCCTCCAGCGGCGTCTGCTCGCCGCGGAACGGCGCGTAGGAGACGCATTGGACCTTCTCGGCGGGATCGATCGGGGCGCGCGCGAGTGTGATCGGCGTCGCCAACCACCACCACACGGCAGCAATCGCACCCAGTGAAACGAGCAGAAGCGCCAGTGGCGTACGAAGAGAAATCGGTTCCGTCCTCCGCGAAGGGTCCGTCGATTACCTGCTTGCACGCCATCTGCCAAGGGGGTGCTCCGGTGCGGATCCGCTCCTGCCCCAAAGGAATGGGGCTGCGGCGGTTCGACCGGGACCTAGCATCGTGACTTTGCTGGACAAAATTCCAAATACAGGTCATGGACTCCGAAAGACTTTTCCGCCGCATTGGAGACCCATTTGGACGCCATCACCGGCGCGTCCGCGGGATCCTGACGCGGACGGCCATCGGATACATTGGGGAATTCATGCGGCAACGGGTGTTCGAGTCACGAAATGCGGTCCTGCGGCAGTTCGCCGCCACCTTGGCCGTCTCCTGCCTTCTCGTTCTCGCCGGTCTCGGTGGCGCCTCCGCCCAGAGCGGCACGCCCGCGCCGGACCAGGGCAAGGCC
>NZ_JALBGZ010000676.1:0-3408 GCF_023006515.1 Bradyrhizobium sp. PRIMUS42 | reverse complement strand
CGATGTCGTCATCGCGGGCGCGGCCGCGCTCGACAAGCGCGTGGCGGAAGTGGCGGCCGCCGCCAATATCGGCGGGCTCGAATTCTATTTCGGCATTCCCGGCACCATCGGCGGCGCGCTGCGCATGAATGCGGGCGCCAATGGCGGCGAGACCAAGGACGTTCTGATCGAGGCGCACGGCGTCGGGCGCGACGGCACCAAGCATGTCTTCTCCAACGCCGACATGAAGTTCGTTTACCGCAACAGCGGCGTCGATCCCTCCATCATCTTCACGTCCGCGCGCTTTCGCGGTGAGATCAAAGATGCCGAGGCGATCCGCGCGCGTATGGCTGAAGTACAAAATCACCGCGAGACCGCGCAGCCGATCCGCGAGAAGACCGGCGGCTCGACCTTCAAGAATCCGCCTGGCCATTCCGCCTGGAAGCTGGTCGACGCCGCCGGCTGCCGAGGTTTGCGTGTCGGCGGCGCGCAGGTTTCCGAGATGCACTGCAATTTCCTTATCAACACGGGCGATGCCACCGCGCACGATATCGAGACGCTGGGCGAGACCGTGCGCGAACGCGTGAAGGCAAATTCCGGAATTGAGCTTCACTGGGAAATCAAGCGGATCGGGATTTCCCCCTAACAGTCATTCCGGGGGCGCGCAGCGCAACCCGGAATCTCGAGATTCCGGGTCTGGTGCTTGCGCACCATCCCGGAATGACAAAGCACGAGGCAGCGAATGCGCATCACCATCCTCTTTGGCGGCTCCAACCGCGAGCGTCTGGTTTCGGTCGCCTCGGCCCAGGCCCTGCATCAGGCATTGCCCGAGGCCGATCTGTGGTGGTGGGATGTCGAGGACAAGGTGCATGTGGTGCAGTCGAAGCAACTGCTCGAACATGCCCGCCCCTTCGAGGACGAGTTCGCCCCCGGAACGCGCGGCATCCCGCTGGAGCAGGCACTCGACCGGGCGAAGGCGGAAGGTCGCGTCCTCGTGCTCGGCCTGCATGGCGGTCGTGCCGAGAACGGCGAATTGCAGGTGATGTGCGAGGCGCGCGGCGTGCCCTTCACCGGATCGGGCTCGGCCTCCTCGCATCTTGCCTTCGACAAGATCGCGGCCAAGCATTTCGCCGCGCTCGGCGGTGTGACATCGCCGGCAAATGTCGCGCTCGACGACATCGACGAAGCCTTCGCCGAATACGGAAGACTGATCGCAAAGCCGGCGCGCGACGGCTCAAGCTATGGTCTGATCTTCGTCAACGCCAGGCAGGATCTCGTCGCCGTCCGTAACGCGGCCAAGCACGAGGAGTATGTCATCGAGCCCTACATCGCCGGCATCGAGGCGACCTGCGGTGTGCTGGAGCGCACCGATGGCTCGATCATCGCGCTGCCGCCGATCGAGATCATTCCAGGCGAGGGCAGTTTCGACTACGCCGCAAAATACCTCCTGAAGTCGACCCAGGAGATCTGTCCCGGCCGTTTCGCACCCGAGATCACCGCCGCCTTGAAGGCGCAGGCGATGCTGGCGCACCGCGCGATGTCCTGCACCGGCTATTCCCGGTCGGACTTCATCGTCTCGGACACGGGCCTGGTCTATCTCGAGACCAACACGCTGCCCGGGCTGACCAAGTCCTCGCTCTACCCCAAGGCGCTGAAAGCAGAGGGGATCGAATTCGTCGACTTCCTGCGCGGCCTGGTGGAGCTCGCCGGGCGGGGTGTGCGGAAATAGTTAGGACTGGTTAACGGCCAAATGGGCGAAACGGGCCGGTTTGGCGCCCAAAACCGGTAAAATGCCGGACATCGCGGCATAAATGCCTCACATAGCGGGGCAAAATGCGCCGGACGTTAACGAACTTTACCTTTTGTTTACCAGGACGTCCGAAGGTTAACGCTGGCGGCGCATATGGCGCTTTGGCTGCCGGCGCGTGAGCTGTCGCGGGTGATGTCACCTCCAGCGAACGCTTTGAAGGGGAGAGGTTTTCTTCTGCTGAAGACCAGCACCCCGCCCGGCATGTTCAAGACGTCATGTTCGCCAGGATCCGCGCGGTGTCGCGGGCAAACTGTTGACGAGCTCGTGCAATGGATGGAGCAGGAAGCCTCACCCGGTCGCTTTTCAGATCGCTGAGGCCCCAAGCTGACCTGAAGGCGGCCGCGATCGGAGCGGTCGTGCTTCTGCGCGAGTGGCTGCAGGACAAGCGTGACGAGAGGCGCGCTGCCGCCAAGATCAAGACCAGAGCAAAGGCCGTCGTCGAGCGCGAGCCGCCGCCGCGCGTGGTCGCACTCGTCGAGCGCTACCTGCCGCGCCGGGTCGGGATCAGCATGACCGTGCTGCTGCTGATCGGAAGCTGCGGCTTCGGCATCGTCAAGGGCGGCCATCTCCAGGATTTCATCACCGCGGTCAGCGACGCCCGCAACGCGCTGGCCAATTCCGCCGGGTTCCGCATCACCTCCGTCGTGATCAACGGCCGCAAGCAGCTCACCCAGGACGAGATCCTGGCGATCGGCGGCGTCAGCGGCCGCTCCTCGCTGCTGTTCCTCGACGCCGACGCGGTGCGCGACAAGCTCAAGGCCAATCCCTGGATCGCGGATGCGACCGTGCTGAAGCTCTATCCGGGCCAGCTCATGATCGAGCTCACCGAGCGCAAGGCATTCGCGCTGTGGCAGGAGGCCGGCCGGCTTTCGGTCATCGCCGATGACGGCGCCGTGCTCGAGCCCTACGTCTCGCGCCGCTTCCTGTCGTTGCCGCTCGTGGTCGGCAAGGGCGCCGAAACCCAGGCTCGCGACTTCCTCGCGCTGCTGGCGCGCTATCCGCAGGTCAATTCGGTAACCAAGGCCGCGATCTTCGTCGGCGAGCGGCGCTGGAATCTCAGGCTCAAGGACGGTCTCG
The DNA here is from genome assembly GCF_023006515.1 of Bradyrhizobium sp. PRIMUS42. Lineage (NCBI taxonomy): Bacteria > Pseudomonadati > Pseudomonadota > Alphaproteobacteria > Hyphomicrobiales > Nitrobacteraceae > Bradyrhizobium > Bradyrhizobium sp. PRIMUS42. The sequence continues at coordinate 542 of NZ_JALBGZ010000676.1, read as the reverse complement.
ACATTCGCCTGCCCGAGCAGGACGTCGGCAACGCGCTTGCGATGCTGTCCAAGCTCGACAAGGAGGACCGGCTGTTCTCCCGCGACATCGTCGCCGTCGACATGCGCCTGCCCGATCGGCTGGTGGTGCAACTGTCCGAGGACGCCGCCAAGGCGCGCGAAGATCTGTTCAAGGACAAGAAGAAAAAGAAGGCCGGGGATTCCGCATGACCGGTCTCGATCGCACCCAGACGCCGAAGACTCGCCCGATGCCGCACAAGCGCGGCGGCCTGGTCGCCTGCCTCGATATCGGCACCAGCAAGATCGCCTGCATGATCGCGCGGCTGAAGCCGTCGGCGCCGAGCGAGGCGCTGCGCGGCCGCACCCATGCGGTGGAGCTGATCGGCTACAGCCAGATCCAGTCGCGCGGCATGAAGGCCGGCGCGGTGATCGATCTCGGTGAATGCGAGCAGGCGGTGCGCCAGGCCGTCGCGCTCGCGGAGAAGATGGCCAAGGTGCGGGTGGAGTCCGTGCTGCTCTCGGTCTCCGGCGGCCGGCTTTCCG
>NZ_JALBGZ010000675.1:0-3413 GCF_023006515.1 Bradyrhizobium sp. PRIMUS42 | reverse complement strand
CGGCTTGCGGTCGAGAAGCTGGCGCTGCTGGCGGCTGCTGCGGCGCTCAACGGCGTGTCGCCGCGCCATGCCGAACTGTTCGCGAGCACGCGTCTTGCGGCCAATTACGCCAGCATGTACGGCGCCGTGGAGCTGGAGAACGGTGACGTGCGTGCGCTGCTGGAGCGCGCGCTGCCGTGAATATTTGTTCCGTCATTCCGGGGCGCCCGAAGGGCGAACCCGGAATATCGAGATTCCGGGTTCGGTCCTATGGACCGCCCCGGAATGACGGTGTTGTTCCAACGAAAGCCCGCTGATGGATTCCCTCAATCCCGATCATCCGCCGCTGACCGTGACGCCTGCGGAACAGGCGCCACGCGTCTGGAAGTTCTGGGGCACGGCGCTGTGGGGCCTCTTCGTCTTCGTCGCGATGTTCGTCGGGCAGATCGGCGCCGTCGTTCTGCTGGCGGCGCAGCGTGGCCTTCCCATGGACCTCGCCTCGGTCCAGCTCGTCGGCCGCGAGCCCCAGACGCTCGCGCTGTCGGTCATCATGGGCCTGCCGGCGACGCTTTTCGCGGTGTGGCTCGCCATTGCCATCAAGAAGGCCTCCTTCGTCGACTATCTCGCGCTGCATTGGCCGTCCTGGAAGCAGCTCCTGTTCGGTGCCGTCGGCCTCATCCTGATCGTGCTGGTCTGGGAGACGATGTCGCGCGCGCTCGGCCGCGAGGCGACGCCGGGCTTCATGACCGATCTCTTGAAATCGGGTCGCGACAAGGGCGCAGCGTTGTTGCTCCTGTTCGCCTTCAGCGTGGCCGCGCCGATGTCGGAAGAGATTCTGGCGCGCGGCTTCCTCTATCGCGGCTGGTCGGCGAGCTTCCTGCGCGTACCGGGCGCGATCCTGTTGTCGTCGCTGGTCTGGACAATCGTGCACCTGCAATACGACATGTACTTCCTCGCCGAGGTCTTCACCATCGGCCTGTGGTTTGGCTACATGCGTTATCGCGCGGGCTCGCTCTGGCTCACCATCATCCTGCACGCGCTGAACAATTTGACCGCGGTGGTGCTGACGATGTGGCTGGGGAGCTGAGCGGACGCCTGCCGCTTCCCCAACTGCAGCGGATAAAAGACCCGCGGTGTCAGCGGGTCAGATTGGTATCGCCGGCCACTGCCTTGCGAGTTCCCGGCCTTGTTGACAAAACATCCCAAGGTAGAATGAGCTTGTCACGCATCCCGCGATCGGCTTGAATGCGGAAATTAGCCAGGGGCGCTTTCGCACGCGACGCACGGCCCCGCCCAATTTTTTAACTTGATTTTTGAGCTTGTCCCACGCGGAGCGATTGGAGGGGCCATGTCCGATTTAACGATTTTCATCAGCCACAAGATGCCGAAGGATAGTGAGGCGGCTCGCCGTATCGGAAATTTGATTGCCTCGTACTCCGGCAACAAGATCAAGATCGTCCTAGCGGAGGATTTTCAGAAGGGCAGAGAACTTACTCCGGAGATCACAGCAGCGATCCAGAGTGCGGACATCTTTCTGCTGCTCTACACTGGCGAGGATCAGGATTGGGGATACTGTCTGCTCGAGGCTGGCCAATTCCAAACGGCTCTGAGCAAGGACGAAAAAAGATCTATTGTCGTTTTTCACGATCCGAGTGTTAGCAAGCCGAGAGCGCTGAGCCAGTACATATCGGTGCCGATATCGTCGGACCAGGTTTACGATTTCCTGGAGCAGATATACGTCGAAAGAGATATCTACCCAGGTATCGACACGGCATTCTTGCGCAAGACTGCCACCGACATTTGCAGATGGTTCGACTATACGCACGTCACCGCGATTAATTTTGATCTCGTTCCAAACTTCTCAATCGAATTGAGCCGCACAAAACAGAATGAAGACTGCCTGGAGCTGGAGAATCTGCCAGCGGATGCGCTATTTATGGGAACCCAGGATTGGGAGGCGCTGTTCGGGAAGGACGTGTCAACGGGCGCTTGGAACTGGAAGGATTTGTCCTCCGATTGGGTCGATCGCGACATCTACGAGCCTGAACTCGCGCGGATGCTGCGGAGCGCCTCCAAGAAGAAGGCGCCCTTGGGATGTTTCATTCGGCCCACCGGGTCCGACGACCTGTTCCGGCTTACCCTCCGGCGCTACGAAGAGATCGACGGCGCGAGCCGATTGAAGTTCTACTTCACTGCAGCGCCGATCGACATTCCGATCTTCGGAATCCACGACACCACAAACAAGGAGGAACTTGCCGTCTACAATATGATCAACATCACTTGGTATGCGCGACGAAAGCTGATTGATCAATTGTATGACGAGCTGTTGGGATACGTGAATTCGTCGCAAGCTGAGGCTGTGAAAGTCCATAACGTCGTCTTGAAAATACGGGACGAACTGCGAAGTCTGGAAATACAGAGCAATATACGCGGGATTTCGAAGCCGATGGACGCTCGCGGTGTGGCGCCTCTGACCAAGACGATGAAGGATGAGGTCAGCTGGAACGACCTGCTGAAGACCATACTCGAATGCTCCAGGAAGGAGCCGATCGACATCAAGACGATCGCGCAATCCCTGTATGAGATCGCGAAAATGAACCGCGACTACTATCAGTTGAGCGCGCAAAAATATGCCGATATCGCTCAGAATCTCCAGTTGCCCCCGGCACCTCCGTAAGACAGAAGCGGCGCCATCCGTGCGGGCGGAGCCGCTCGGTCGGGACGACTACGATCGGTCGGCGTTAGGCCGTTCGCTCAAGCCACCAGCGCGATCGCGATCGGCATGGTGATCGCCGCCAGAATCGTCTGCAGCGTGATGATCTGCGCCAGCAGCGGCGCATCGCCGCCCATCTGGCGGGCGAGAACATAGGCGCTCGACGAGGTCGGGACCGCCGAACAGATCGCGACGATCGCCAGGCTGTCGCCCGACAGCCCGAACCAGACGGCGAGGACGAGGGCAAGTGCCGGCATCAGCACCAGCTTGAAGACGACGCCGATCGCAGCGCTGGCGCTTGGGCGCAGCAGGCCTTCGAGATGCAATCCCGCGCCGGTGACGAGCAGGCCGATCGCGAGCGAGGAGCGGCTGAGCGCGTCCGCCACCTCATGCCAGAGTTTTGGCAGCGGCAGGTGGGTGACATTGACCAGGAGCCCGATCGCACAGGCCCAGATCAGGGGATTGCGGACCAATGTCATGACGATGGCACGGCCGGATTGCTTCTCGGGCGCGGCATAATGCGCGAGCACGGCGACGCTGAACACGTTGACGAGGGGAATGATGGCGACCATGGCCACGGAGGCGAGCGCCAGCCCGACGTCGCCGAACATGTTGGCGCAGACGGACAGCCCGACGAAGGTCTGCCAGCGTGTCGCGCCCTGGAAGATCGAGGTGAAGGCGGGGCCGTCGATGCCGAGCCGCGCCAGGGCGGGGCGGAGCG
>NZ_JALBGZ010000674.1:0-3422 GCF_023006515.1 Bradyrhizobium sp. PRIMUS42 | reverse complement strand
CACGGCGACGGCGAGGGCACGCTCTTGCTGATGACCGGCAGCGCGCTGAGCGAGCACGGCCTGGCTCTGGCTGAGCGCATCGCCGCCAAGACCGGCTGCACCGTGATGGGCCCGACCTTCCGTCCGAAGATGGCACGTGGCCGCGGCCGCTACTCGATCGATCGCATCCATTACGTGATCGAGAACGCGCTGCCGATGCTGGCGAAGTTTCGTCACATCGTACTGATCGAGTCCGACGATCCCGTCGCGTTCTTCGCCTATCCGAACAAGCCGAGCATGCTCAAGCCCGACGGCTGCGACGTCCATCGCATGACTTCCTGGGGCGAGAATTCGGTCGCAGCGCTCGAAGCGCTCGCCGGTGCCGTGAAGGCCAGTGCCAAGGACGTCAAGCCGCAGGCGTTGGCTGAACTGGTCAAGCCGACCGGCGCGCTCACCTTCGCCTCGATCGCGCAGGCGATCGCCTGTGCCATCCCTGAAAACGCGATCATGGTCGACGAATCCCTGACCACTGGCCGCGGCTTCTTCCCGCCGACGGCGGCGGCCGCCCCGCACGACTGGCTGCAGAACATGGGCGGCTCGATCGGCTTCTCGACGCCGCTCTCGATCGGCGCGGCGATCGCCTGCCCCGACCGCAAGGTCATCACCATGGTGGGCGACGGCAGCGCGATGTACACGATCCAGTCGCTGTGGACGCAGGCGCGCGAGAACCTCAACATCGTCACCATCGTGTTCGCCAACCGCATCTACCAGATCCTGCGCGGCGAGTTCGACAATGTCGGCGCCGGCGAGCCCGGCCAGCGCGCCAACGACATGCTCCGGCTCGACCGTCCGACGCTGGATTTCGTCGCGCTGGCCAAGGGCATGGGCGTGCCCGGCCGCGCCGTCACCAATGCCGGCGAGTTCAACAAGGCGCTGGCCGAAGCCGTCGTCGAGCCCGGACCGCGGCTGATCGAAGTCCAGATGTAATTCTGACTGGTCGCGCCTCATGTAGCCCGGATGGAGCGCAGCGTAATCCGGGACGCCGTGCGTTTTGCGAGAACCCGGATTGCGCTACGCTCCATCCGGGCTACTCACGACTGCGTCCGGAGGCAAAATGCAGACCGAGCTGAGCAAGGTGATCGCGGCGCTCCGGGACTTCTACGCCCACGAAGCCTTCCTGTTCGAGAAGGACATCGGCGAGCGCGCGGTCACGCACCGCTTCGCCGTGCACCTGGAGAAGCAGTTTTCCGGCTGGTCGGTCGACTGCAACTACGATCGGCTCGGCGAGCGCACGCTGCATCTGCCGCACGGCACCATCATCTCGACCGACGACCATCTGGGAAAGTCGATCTATCCTGACGTCGCCGTGCATCAGCGCGAGATCCCGAACAATCTGCTCACGGTCGAGATCCGCAAGGCGAGCAATCACACGCCGCTCGAGCACGACCAGCACAAGCTGCGGGCGCTGACCGACGTGCATGTCTGGTTTCCGTATTGGATCGGCGTGCTGCTGGTGCTGGACAAGGACCAGGTGACGATGTCGGAGGTCTATGTCAGCGGGCTCGTCGACGAGGCGCAGTCGCGCTGGTTCGCGACGCGGCTGGCGGAGATCGGGCTCGGCGCCGCGCAGTAGCGCGTGTTCTCATACGGGTCAGATTTCGAGGACAAAGCGGAAGTCCCTCCACCCGGACAGCCTCGACCGCTCGTGCGAGCAGAAGCTCAGTTACGAGTGCGCTCGCCGCCGCGTTCGCGCGGAGCTTTTTCAATCAAGTCCGCATGTTCCTTGTTGCAGCTCCTCGGTTGCGCAACGGAGCCACATGCCAATGTGCGAAAGCGAACAGAGCTCATTGCCGAATTTTCCTAGACTGTGGGCGCTTGGTCTTCCCCAAGGTCCAAGCACCTCCAGCGGCCCCGGCCTCCACACCCTCAGAAGCCCCCACGGCCGGGGCCGTCATTGGCAATCATCGAAGTTCGGCCTGACCTCACCGCCGCGGTGCCGCAATCGGTGCAGACGAAGCGCGCCTCGATATCAGACAGCCGCCACCTCAATGCCTCCCGCGATGTCGCTCATCTACGCGCTCGCGACAGTTCAGTAGGAACTGCAGCCTCGCCACCGCATTTTCGGCTTGCACAGTTTTCCCGGTTGTCGGGCGGAGCCTCTTGCGTGTCGTAGGGCCTACAATGGATGCTGATGATCGCACGGCTGTTTTGAAACAGCGTTTCGACTGGCTTCTTTCCGAGTTTTCAGAGTTGGAAGACTTGCGAACTCGCGTGAGCGCAGCCGAGCGTATTGCAAGACGGTCGGAACCTCGAGCGGGAACCGGACGAGGCAATTTGCCAAACGACTAAACAGAATAATGATCGGCAAGCTCGAATCCACGCTGGCGTGGCCACCATGGAAATGACAGCTGGAACCTGATCCGTGGGCCGCAGGTGTGCGACGAGATGTCCCAGCGGCATTGAACCTTAGAGCCGCGCTGACAACGCCTTCCCGCACGACGTATGAAATCAGCGCTCCCTCGCCGAACGGCTGCAGAGTTATCGAGCCGGGACGCGGATATCCGATCAAGCGGTCAACCCAATACGCGCGGTGGCCTTCCGAGCCGGCGACGGTTTTGCTGCCCCGCAGCCGCAGCAAATCACGGCATCTTCACTGTGCATCGCCAAGATCGTCTCGATCTAGTGGACCTGCGATAACGCACTCATGCGCCCAAGTAACATTTGCTACATAGGTAACAGATCAACCTGACCAATTGGGTAACGCAATTCTCGCTTCGCTCAGGCCTGTTTTGCTGGGGCTGTGGCGGCGCGCGCGTCGTGCGCGCACACCGCCGTTTCGTCAGTGATAGTAGGGCTGCGAATACGCGTACCGCGGATTGATGCCGCAATAGGCTGATGTGCCGGAGGCGCTCGCCGCGCATTGCTGGTAGCTCGCGAACTGGCAGTTGCCGGGATAGCCCCAGCTGCGGCCCTGCAGGCAGTATCGGTCGCTGGCGGCCTGGGCCGGAGCCGCCGACAACGAGGCGGCGATCAAGGTTGCGAACGATGCAAGCGTGAGGATGGTGCGGCGCATTTCGGTCTCCTTCGATTGTGGGGTGGAACGCCGGGCCTCGGCGTTCCCGTGGCCTAGTCTGACGCACGGTCATGCTGTGTTGGTCTCCGCGACGCCGGATGCGTTCGAGGCGAGGTACATCGTGACGCAGCCGGCCGCGAGCAATGTGATCTCGGCCACAGTTCTCATGCAGGATCAGACCTAGTGTTGACAGACTTGCACGCGTCGATGCCGCAGGCCTAGGTTTGGCCTGGTTCGGGTCAGGCAATTTTGGAGGTTCTGATGCAAAAGTCATGCTTGCTGGCCGCGACAGCGGCACTGGCGCTCATCATGCAAACATCGCTCGCGTTGGCCCAGACCGCGCCCGCAGCCGGCGGAACCGCGGCGCCTG
>NZ_JALBGZ010000673.1:0-3427 GCF_023006515.1 Bradyrhizobium sp. PRIMUS42 | reverse complement strand
CGGGTCGTCCGCGCCGCCCATGCGCCGAAGCGCGGCAAGGTCGGCATCGTCTCGGGCGGCGGCTCGGGACATCTACCGCTGTTCACCGGCTATGTCGGCCAGGGCCTGCTCGACGCCTGCGCGATCGGCGACGTGTTCGCGGGACCGTCAGTGGATTCCTGCGTGCAGGCGATCAAGGCGGTCGATGGCGGACGAGGCGTGCTGCGCCTCTACGGAAATTACGGCGGCGACCGCATGAACTTCGATCTTGCCGGCGAGATGGTCGAGATGGACGACATTCCGACCACGACCGTGCTCGGCACGGACGATATCGCCTCCGCGCCGCCGCAAGAGGCCGGCAAGCGCCGCGGCGTCGCCGGAATCATCTATGCCTACAAGATCGCTGGCGCGAAGGCCGATACCGGCGCCGATCTCGCCGAGGTCACCGCGACCGCTCAGTCCGCTGTCGATGCCTGCCGCACCATCGGCGTCGCACTCGCGCCTTGCCAGATTCCGGGGGCCGCGAAGCCGACCTTCGAAATCGGCGCTGACGAGATCGAGATGGGCATGGGCATCCATGGCGAGCCGGGCATTTGGCGCGACAAGCTCCGTTCGGCAGACGAGATCGCCGACGAGATGGTGAAGCGCTTGCGTGCCGACGCGGTCGCCCACGGATCCGATCGCGTTTCCGTGCTGGTGAATAGCCTCGGTGCGACGCCGCTCGAGGAGTTGTTCATCGTCTATCGCCGCGTCGCTGCGCTTCTCAGGAAGGACGGGTTGACCATCGTGCGTCCGCTGGTCGGGCACTACGTCACCTCGATGGAGATGGCGGGGCTGTCGATCAGTCTGATTCACCTTGATGCCGAACGAGAGAAGCTGCTGGCAGCGCCCTGCGCCTGTCCGTTCTGGAGGGTGTGAGGTGGCGATCACGGCCGATACGCTCCGCAGCGCAGCCTTTCGTGCCAGAGACGCGGCTGCGGCCGCCCAGGATGATCTCAACGCCGCCGACGGCAAGATCGGCGACGGCGACACCGGGGTCATGCTGCGCCGGCTGTTCGAGGCCGTCGCAACTGCCATTCCCAATGAAGAGACGGACGTCGGCCTGGTGTTTCAGGCCTGTGCCAAAGCCTGCGCCAGCGGAACGGGATCGAGCCTGGGAACGCTGGTCACGGTTGCGATGATGACGCTGGCCAGAACGACCATGGGGCGCAATGAGATCGGCTGGGACGAACTCGGCGGCTTACTCGCCTCGATCCGCGACCAGATGATGACGCGCGGCGGCGCCAGGATCGGCGACAAGACGGTTGTCGACATGCTCGATGCCGTCGCGATTGCACTGGCGCATTGCAGAACGCACGACGAAGCGATCGCTGCGGCGCAAAAGGCCGCGCGCGAAACGCTCGACGCATTCCGGGAGCGGCCGAACAGGCTCGGACGTGCCCGTATGTTCGGCGAGCGGACGATCGGGCTCGATGATCCCGGCATGCTCGCCTTTTCCCGTCTGCTGGCCGCAGTTGCGGCTTGAACGCCGGATTGCAGTGGTACAGACGAGGGCAGGGTCATGAAGGAGGCCGCGATGTACGTCCAGGTTCTGCCACGTCCCGGGCCGGAGGTTATCGCCGCCGTGCGAGCAAAACTCGTCGAGCGCCTCGGCACGCGCGTGAGCGTTTCGCAGGCCATGCTCGACCAGCATAGTCATGGTGAGGGCCTGCCGGCGATCGGCATGCCCGATCTCGTGGTGTTTCCCGAGACCAACGATGAGGTCGCGTTCGTTCTCGCGCTCTGCAACGAACACCGCGTGCCGGTCACGCCGTTCGGTGCCGGCTCATCGCTGGAGGGTCAGCTCGCGGCGGTTGCCGGTGGCGTTTCGCTCGACACGAGCCGCTTCGACAAGATCCTCGACGTCTCGCCGGATTCGCTCGATTGCCGGGTCCAGGCCGGCGTGACGCGCGAAGCGCTCAATGCAGGGATCCGCGACACCGGCCTGTTCTTTCCAGTCGACCCCGGAGCGAACGCCTCGATCGGCGGCATGGCCTCGACCCGCGCGTCCGGCACCAATGCGGTATGCTATGGCACGATGCGCGAGAACATCCTCGGGCTCACCGTCGTCACGCCCGATGGGCGGATCGTGCGCACCGGCAGCCGCGCGCGCAAATCCTCAGCCGGCCTCGATCTCACCCATCTCTATGTCGGTAGCGAAGGCACTCTCGGCGTCATCACCGAGATCCAGCTCAAGCTCTATGGCCTGCCGGAGACGATCGTCGCGGCCGTTTGCCAGTTCCAGTCGCTCGAAGGGGCCGTCGCCGCCGTGGTGACGGCGCTGCAATCGAACCTGAAGATGGCCCGCGTCGAACTGCTCGACGAGATGCAGATGCGTGCCGCGATCAATTACTCAAAGCTCGATTATGCGGAGACGCCGACATTGTTCCTCGAATTCCAGGGCACGCCGAATGGTGTGCGCGAGGACGTCGAGATGATGCGGACGATCACGGAGGAACACGGCGGCGGAGCGTTCCAGTTCGCGGAGCGGCCAGAGGATCGCAATCGCTTGTGGAAGGCGCGCCACAATTCCTATCAAGCCGTGATGGCGCTGAGTCCCGGCAAGAACAATATGGGCACCGACGCCTGCGTGCCGATCGCGGCCTTGCCAGCCTGCCTGCTGGAGACCAAAGCCGACATCGTCGCGTCGGGATTGACTGCGCCGATCGTCGGGCATGTCGGCGACGGCAATTTCCATCTCGGCATCCTGTTCGATCCCAAAGATGCAGAGGAGACGGCACGGGCCGAGGGACTCGCATTCCGCACCGCGCGCCGCGCCATTGCCATGGGCGGCACCTGTTCGGGCGAACATGGCGTCGGACTGCACAAGATCGTCCATATGGAAGCCGAGCATGGCGAAGGCGTCGCGCTGATGAAGGCGGTGAAGAAGGCATTGGACCCAACCGGGATCATGAATCCGGGCAAGGTCTACCCTTGACGGGCATGAGCGGATGGCGCGACTTGGGCGCCGCGAGCGCCCGGGACAGTCTCTCCGCCAGCCTTCGCAAACGACATTTGCGCAAGGCTGTCGCGCCGAAGCCCTTAGGGCGAAGGCGGACTCATTGCCGTTCGATTCAGCTCGGCAAGCCCGGGGCGAACTTTCTTCTGGGCCTTCCGCGATCTGTCTCATCCCGTCAATTTCCATTTCCCGTCCCCCGCCCGCTTCAGCGCGGGATCGCTCACCCGTACGTGCTCGGCGAGAAAGTCGATGAATGCGCGCACCCTTGCAGGAAGCGGCGCGGTATGGCCGACATAGACCGCGTGGATGTCTTCGCGGTCGCCCGGATTGTAGTTTTGCAGCACCGGTACGAGACGGCCGGATTCGATATCGGGCCAGATGTGGAAGAGGGCGAGGCGGGCGAGGCCGACGCCGCCGAGGCAGAGACGGCGGGCGGCTTCGCCGTCGCTG
>NZ_JALBGZ010000672.1:0-3427 GCF_023006515.1 Bradyrhizobium sp. PRIMUS42 | reverse complement strand
CGCGAGGTCGCGGTCGCGGCGCTCGGCACCGTCTACGCGATCGAGGGCGGCAAGGAAGCGGCCGAGCAGATCGGCCAGGTGCTGGCGACGAAATGGTCGCTCGCAACCGCCCTGTCGATGCTGGCCTGGTACATCTTCGCCCCGCAATGCGCCTCGACGCTGGCCGTGATCCGGCGCGAGACCGGAAGCTGGACCTGGATGGCCGTAACCTTCACCTACATGCTGGTGCTGGCCTACGCGGCGAGCCTTTTGACGTACAACGTCGCGGTCGCGCTGGGGGCGGGCTAGCGTACCTCTCAAACTAACACTGCGAAAACAACCCCATGCACAGTAGACGGGGGTCGCGAAATCAATGGCTTACGTGCGGGCAAGAACCATCCGGCAGGATGCGCCCACGGCGCGATGCTTGCGATCCCCAGGGAACTGCGACCATTGATGTCGATCAATGGTCCACCTCGTCGGCCTGTCACGCTTTCTCGTCGTCCTGCGAAGGGAGAGTGGACATGACGAGACATGCCAAGCTGATAGGACTGTTCGTAACGGCCGCGGTGTTCACGGCAGCGCCCCTGTCGTTCCGCTACGCGCCGGCGGATGTACTCGCCGTGTCCGTTGATACGGCCGAGGCCCGCGTCGGGCGCCCGCTTACGCCCGGGAGCGTTGCAGGCGTCAACCGCAGGGTCCATCGGCGCGCTTACTACGGTGCAGCAGCGGCGGGAGCTGCAGCCTATGGTGCCTATGGCTATCGCCGGGCTTGTGGATACTACCCCTATCCGCCCTGCTAATGAGGCGCGCACGAGGCTCGTCGGATCGTCGAGCCTCGTGGTTTTTAGTCCCATCATGCTCCCGGCCTGAGCTTGCGCTGCAACTCGCCGACCCTGCGATACGGACCATCACCTGGGCCGCGCCGAAAGCGCCAGGTCGAACTCGTCAACTCGCTGCACCATCCGCCGGGCGCGCAAAGCCATTGAGCTGGATCAATACCGGTCGTGTCTGCGGCGACAGCCTCGTGGCCTGACCGCGAAGGACGGCCCATGAATGCGCTGCTCAAGGAGATCCGGCACAGCCCGCTTCTGTGGACGCTGGTCTTCGTGCCGGTGGTGATCGCGCTCGCGCACATCATGCCGGAGGCGCATACGCTGCTGTTCGTGCTGGCCGTGATTGCCATCGTGCCGCTCGCGAGCCTGCTCAGTCACGCAACGGAGGCCGTGGCCGAGAAGACCGGCGATGCGGTCGGCGGGCTGTTGAATGCCACGCTTGGCAATCTCACGGAACTCATCATCGCCGTCACGGCGTTGCAGGCCGGTCAATACATGCTGGTCAAAGCCTCGATCGCCGGTGCGATCGTGACCAACTCGCTCTTCATGCTGGGCGCATCGCTGCTTCTGGGCGGATTGAGACATCGCGTGCAGGAGTACAACCGGGCTGGAGGCAGGCTCCATTCCGCGCTGCTGCTGATGGCCACGATTGCCCTGTTGTCGCCCTCGGCCGTGGCTGACCTCAACTTTGCCGGACACGAGGCGACCGTGCAGCGCTTGAGCACCGCCTTGGCGGTCCTGCTGATTGCGGCTTACGGTCTCAGCCTGCTGTTCTCGCTGAAGACGCACAAGGAGCTGTTTGCGAGCGGCGATCATGGCGAGGCAGGCGGCCCGGTGCTGCCGGTTTCGGTCGCCGTTCCGACACTGGGGGTCGTCACCGTGCTGGTTGCGCTCGTGAGCGAGATCTTCGTCGAGTCGGTGCAGAAGGCCGCCGAAACGCTCGGCATGACCCCGGCATTCGTCGGATTCATCGTCGTTGCCCTGATCGGCGCTGCGGCCGAGATGGCCGTGGCGTTTTCCGCGGCACGCCGGAACCGGCTCGACATGAGCGTGAGCATCGCGCTCGGAAGCGCAAGCCAGATCGCCTTGTTCGTCGCACCCGTTCTCGTGCTGCTGAGCTACGTTGTCGGGCCGCACCCCATGGACCTTCAGTTCTGGCCGGGAGCTGTGACCATGGTCACGATCGCCGCCGTGGTGACGAGCTTCATCACCAACGGCGGACGATCGGCCTGGTTCATCGGCGCGCTCCTGCTCTGCATCTACGCGATCTTCGCGATGACGCTCTACATGGTCCCGCCCGGCTCGCACGGCCCGGTCTAGGCTACGGGCTGCGAGCCGGTTGACCCGCCGGGCAAAACGGGAGCACGATAACATCATCGCCCTCAACGACGTCCCGATCGCGACCAACTCTCCTGGCGACACCCTACATGAATCACTTCAGCACCAAGCGGCTCACCGCCGAGAGGCTGAACGAAAGTCACCTCGCCGACCTCGTCGCGCTCCATCAGGATCCCGAAGTGTCACGCTATATCGGCGGCGTGCGTTCGGCGGAGACGACTAAGGCTTACCTCGACGTCAACATGGCGCATTGGGACCAGCACCGTTTTGGGCTTTGGGCACTGCGTACGTGCGACGGCGCATTCGCCGGGCGGGCGGGAATTCGGCACCTCATGGTCGACGACATCGACGAGATCGAGATCTTCTACGCGTTCAAACGCGAGTTCTGGGGCCAGGGATTTGCGAGCGAGATCGCAACCGCGCTGACGGACGTCGGGCTGTCGCATTTCGAGCTGCCGTCCCTCATCGGCATCGTCTACGTCGGGAACGGCGCATCGCGCCGCGTGCTCGAGAGGTCGAACTATCTCCTCGAGCGAAGCACGATGCGTCACGGCGAGGACGTCGTGATCTACCGCAAGGCGAAAGCCGCGCGTCCTCCCGCGCGGTGACGGCGACAGCACGCCACCGCGCAAGAGGTTGGGCCGCCAGCCCCTCAGAGCGGCCCGATCCGCGCCGTACTCACCACGCGTAACGCAGCCGCGCGGTGCCGGCGTAGGTCAGCGTCCGCTCGGCGAACTCGCCGTGGATCGCCGATCTCGTCATGGGCCCAGGCCGCCTTGCCGAACAGGTCCAGCACGCTGCCATCAGGCACGTGCCACGACTTGCCGATCCGGCTGCCGAGCTCGGTGCGCACGGCCGTGACCGTGCGTGCGTCGTAGTTGAGCGCGAACTGTGCCGAGCCCGCGGCCGCCGTTTCGCCGTAGGACGGCGTGCGGAAGCCCTGCACCTGAACCGCCGCATAGGGAGTCAGGTCGAGCGCGGTCCAAAGCGGAATGCGATAGCCGCCTTCGATGCGCGCACCGAGGTCGTGGGCATTGAAGTCGGCACGCAGCGTGTCGGCGCCCGCGACGCGCACGGTACGAAAGGCGGACGTCCAGTAATTGCCGCAGGAGACCGCGCCCGACACGTAGGCGGCACCGAACTTGTACGCACCGTAGACGCCGGCCAGCAGCACGTCGCTGCGGCCGTTGCCGAGATCACTGGCCAGCGACCACGAGGTCGCACCGCCCGCCAGCAAGAAGCCGACCCGCGTGTCCGGAGACATGCGATAATCG
>NZ_JALBGZ010000671.1:0-3432 GCF_023006515.1 Bradyrhizobium sp. PRIMUS42 | reverse complement strand
GACGCCGCCATCCACACCGCAGGCGTTGTCGGCAAGCCCGTACTCGAGCGCGGCGCGCGTAACCGGACGGTCGTTGAGGATGAGCTGGCCCTGCCGCATCTGGATGCGGTCCGCCGGGCTTGGAGATGGCGACCACGGTCATTTGCGCGGGCAGCTTGTCCATGATGTGTCCTTGAGCAAAGGTGCGGGAGGAAACGAGGCCATTGCTTAGCCAGCGCGGTCCAAGCTGGCAACCGCCTCAGCCGTGTGCCCAGTGCGAACGCAGGAGGAACGATCATGCCGACGGAAGACGACGACCGCCCGCGCAAGAAGATCACGCATGAAATCGGACAGGATCTCTCACTGTTGTCCGTGGAGGAACTGACCGAGCGCGTCGCCCTGCTCAAGACCGAGATCGCAAGGCTGGAAGAAGCCGCCACCAAAAAGCGCGCCTCGCGCGATGCGGCGAACAGTATTTTCAAGTCGTAGCCCCCGGCGTTGGACTGAAGCTGGCCGCATGCGGCAGTCCTCATCCCGAGGGACCGTGAAGCGGTCGTCTCGAAGGATGGCCAAGCGCGAGAGCGGGCCGTCATGGTTCGAGACGCGCGCGAAGAGCGCGCTCCTCACCATGAGGGTCTAGCTGATGAGAAGCTAGCTGCGGCCTTCGCCGGGACGACGCGCGGAGGAAGTTTGTTCCGCAGTGCACTCGGCCACTGACCGACATGGCTAACGAACTCTCAAAAATTTAGCTCGTTTACCGTCGATTAAGCTTTCGGGTTTATGACTGGAACTGTCCTCGTTTGGACACCGAGTGGCTCCTGTCCACTCTGTTTGACGCCTCCCTGTTATCAACTTTCAAAGCCGCCGGTCTTCCGGCGGCTCTTTTTTGCTTTTTTGGGTCTCGTTCCGGTTGAATTCCGAGGAATGACGCGCGGAAACCATATCCGCGCATGTCGCTGGACTCCGCGTCCCGCCCGCGCAATGATTTGTTCATCATAAGCCGGCGCCAAGCCGGATCGTCAAACAGTTGCGTAAGAGGCGTTAATCATGGAACGTTTGCAGGCCGACGGCGCTCTCGTTCAACTCAGCGAGCGGTTCACCAATTCTGCGGCGTTCGGCGTCCTGTTCCGCGAGGGCATGGACCTCGTCGAAGAGACCGCCGCCTATCTCGACGGCGACGGCCGCACCGAGGCCAAGGCGCTCGACCGTGCCGTCAGCCTCACCTACGCGACCGAGAGCATGCGTCTCACCACCCGCCTGATGCAGCTCGCCTCGTGGCTGCTGCTGCACCGTGCGGTGAAGGAAGGCGAGATGACGCTGAGCCAGGCCAATCGCGAGAAGACCAAGGTCAAGCTCAGTGCGGCCGATCCCGGCCCCGCCGACACCATCGAGAAGCTGCCCTCGCAGCTCCAGGACCTGATCCATCGTTCGATGAGCCTGCAGACCCGCGTGCGTCGCCTCGACACCACCATCCACACCCCGCCGGCCGAGCACGTCGCGATCGGCAACCCGCTGGTGCCGCATCTCAACGCGCTGAAGGCGGCGTTCGAGCGGTAGGTTCGCAGCTGCCGCAGGGGCACGCTGCCGTAGGGTGGGCAAAGGCGCGTAGCGCCGTGCCCACCATGCCTCACTTGGGACTACAACAAGGGTTTCGTGGGCACGCTTCCGCCTTCGCTCTTCGAGCTACGGCGGACAAGTCGCTTTGCCCACCCTACGAGACCATCCGTGCATTGAATGTTGAACCCTCACCCTGAGGTGGCCGCGTAGCGGCCCCACGCGATGCTCTGCATCGCGCGGCTCGCGCCTCCAGCGACGAGCGCGCCGCGCTCGCGCAGGGATGACGGATCGAACGCTGGAGACGACGGCACAAACAAAAACGCCCCTGGTCTCCCAGGGGCGTTTTTCGTCTCCACCCTTGCGGGCCGGATCAATCCTTTTTGAGGAAGCCCGAAAACTTCTTCTGGAAGCGCGAGACGCGGCCGCCGCGATCCATCAGCTGGGCGTTGCCGCCGGTCCAGGCCGGGTGCGACTTCGGGTCGATGTCGAGGTTCAGCGTGTCGCCTTCCTTGCCCCAGGTGGAGCGGGTCAGGTACTCGGTTCCGTCGGTCATCACGACCTTAATTGTATGATAGTTCGGGTGAATTTCGGCTTTCATGGCAATTCCTCGGCGCCCCGGCGCCTTCTTGGGTGGCTATCGAATGACGGATTTGGGCGGCTCTATACCTCACGATATCAGGTAAAACAAGCTATCCCGGGCGGTGAACCGGGCTTACCCCTAAGGGACATCCCGGATTTGCCACTACCCTTGCACCGGCCTATTGGGAGCAAACGAATGCAATGGGTCGGATCTCATGAGCGCAGTGGAACGGCTTGATGACCAATATGTCGATCAGCCCGGAATGAACTCCCAATTGAATTCCCAATTGAATTCCGCCGACACCCCGTCGATCGAAGCCGAGCTGATCGAAGAGCCGGCCAAGGGTCGTGCCAAGCTGCGGCCGCTGCTTGCGCTCGCGCCCTATGTGTACCGCTATCGCGGCCGCGCGGCGCTCGCCTTCGTCGCACTTACGGTCGCGGCGCTGACCACGCTGCTGGTGCCCGTCGCGGTGCGCCGGATGATCGATTTCGGCCTGACGCCCGAGGGCATCGAGCTGATCAACAGTTACTTCTCGGTGATGCTCGCGGTGGTCGCCGTGCTCGCGCTCGCCAGCGCCGCGCGCTACTACCTCGTGATGACGATCGGCGAGCGCATCGTTGCCGACCTCAGGCGCGACGTGTTCGCTCATCTGCTCTCGCTCTCCCCCGCCTTCTTCGACTCCGCGCGCAGCGGCGAATTGATCTCGCGGCTCACCGCCGACACCACCCAGCTCAAATCGGCCGTCGGCGCCTCCGTGTCGATCGCGCTGCGCAATTTGATGATGTTCCTGGGCGCCGCGACGATGATGGTGATCACGAGCCCGAAGCTGTCGGGCTTCGTGCTGCTGGCCATCCCCTTGATCGTGCTGCCGCTGGTCGCCTTCGGGCGCTGGGTGCGGCGGCTGTCGCGCAATGCGCAGGACACCCTCGCCGAGGCCTCGGCCTATGCGGGCGAGCTGGTTGGTGCGATCCGCACCGTGCAGGCTTATACCAGCGAGCCATTCGCCGAGAAGCGGTTCGGCGGCGAGGTCGAGCAGGCCTATGAGGCGGCGCGCACCTCGACCCAGGCTCGCGCGGTGCTTACCGCCATCATCATCTTCATCGTGTTCGCAAGCGTGGTGGCGATCCTCTGGATCGGCTCGCATGACGTGCTGACCGGCGCGATTTCGCCGGGCCGGCTCGGTCAGTTCGTGCTTTACGCGGTGTTCGCCGCAGCGGGTCTCGGCCAGCTCAGCGAGGTCTGGGGCGAGGTTTCGGCGGCATCAGGCGCGGCCGAGCGCCTTTTCGAGATCTTGCACGTCGAGCCCGACATCAAGG
>NZ_JALBGZ010000670.1:0-3434 GCF_023006515.1 Bradyrhizobium sp. PRIMUS42 | reverse complement strand
GATGCCGGCGCCCCAAAGCGCTGCGACGCGGCCGTCCTCGACCATCGCGGGGCCGTCGCCGACGCGGTCGAGATAGACGGCCTTGAAGTCCTCGTCCTGCTTCAACCCGAGTCCATCCAGCACGTAGCGCGCCAGGATCGGCAGGCCCGAGCCTTTGGCGCCGAATGCCACCGGCTGTCCGACGAGATCCTGGATCGTCTTGTAGGGACTGTCCGCGCGCACCACGAACATGCCGGGGTTGGAATAGATCGCGGTGAGGATCTTCAGCCGCACCGGCGCGCGGCCGATGCCGGCGAAGGCCTCATAGGCCGGCTCGCCCGCGACCAGCGCGAGATCGAGCTCGCCCTTCTCCAGCAGCGGAATGTTCTCGTTGCTGCCCTTGGTGTTGCGGGGTGCGATGGAGATTTGCGGATCGGCCGCGTTCATCACCTCGGCAAAGGCGTTGCCATAGAGCGGAAAGCCGCCGCCGGGTGTCGCGGTGCCGAGGCTGATCGTGATGGTCGAAATGGCCGTGCCTCCGGTTTGCGCAGCGGCGGGGCCGAGGAGCAGCGCCGCGCCGATGAGGATGGATGCGAATCTCATGGTCGTCCCTGACGGACCTGCGTCAACACCGACTTGAGTGACGATGTAGGCAGCGGCCCGATTTTGTGAAAGCATGCTCGCAACGACAATAGAACAATGGGAGGCGTCATGTTGCGAATTTTGCGTAAGGGTATTTTTGGGCTCGCAATCCTCACAGGTCTTTTCAGCGCAACGCCTCCCGCCTCCGCCGCCTATCCCGACCGCCCCGTGCATTGGCTGATCGGCTTTTCCGCCGGCGGCCCGGTGGACATCGTGGCGCGGATCATGGCGCAATGGCTGTCGGATCGTCTCGGCCAGCAATTCATCGTCGAGAACCGCACCGGCTCCGGCGGCAACATCGCCGCCGCCGCCGCGATCAACTCGCCGCCCGACGGCTACACGCTGCTGTTCGTCGCGCCCAACAACGCGATCTCGACCTCGCTCTACAAGAAGCTGCCGTTCGACTTTTTGCGCGACACCACCCCCGTGGCCAGCATCATGCAGCTCACCAACATGCTGGTCGTCTCCAACGCGTTCCCGGCGAAGACGGTCCAGGAGTTCGTCGACTACTGCAAGGCCAATCCCGGCAAGATCTCCTTTGCCTCGTCCGGCAACGGCACCTCGGTGCACATGTCGGCAGAGCTGTTCAAGGTGATGACCAAGTGCGACATGGTGCACGTGCCCTATCGGGGATCTGCGATCGCGTTCCCCGACATCATCTCCAACAAGGTGCAGCTGATCTTCGACAACCTGCCCTCCGCGCTGGAGCAGGCCAAGGGCGGCAACGTCCGCGCGCTGGGCGTGACCTCGCCGCAGCGCTGGCCGAGCGTGCCTGACGTGCCCGCGATCGCCGAGACCGTGCCGGGCTTCGAATCGATCGGCTTCTACGGCATCTCCGCGCCGAAGGGCACGCCGAGCGAGGTGATCGAGACGCTCAACAAGGCGATCGGCGAAGCGCTGAAAGACCCGAAGCTGGTCGCCCGCCTCGCGGAGACCGGCGGCATCCCCAAGCCGATGACGCCCGCCGAGTTCGGCAAGCTGGTCACTGACGAGACCGAGAAGTGGAAGAAGGTCGTGGAGTTCGCCGGCGTCTCGGTGGACTAGCGAGTGGCCCTGCAGCGAGTTTGCGACCCGTCGGCAACGCATCGGGGGGCCCTGGAGGGCTCCCTCTTTTCAAAAGTCGCAAAACAACCCCATGCACAGTAGACGAGACCAGTTATTTCAATGGGTTACCGGACCCGAAAAACAGATCCTCCGCAAGGCGGTTTGCTTCGTCGGGCAAAACGGGGTTATACAGTCATCATCGCCAATTTCGGGTATTCGAAAACGATCGACGATGCCGCGCCGGCGTTCCCCTCCGCCAGAGCCGGCATTGCACCCCCGCCCCCATCCCTGTAAACGAACCGCGCACCGTTGCCGGCCGCGATCCAAGCGGCCGCCTCGCGGCGGGGCCTGTAGCTCAATGGTTAGAGCCGGCCGCTCATAACGGTCTGGTTGCAGGTTCGAGTCCTGCCGGGCCCACCAGCCTTCGCTCGCTTCGCGAGCTTCGGCTCGGCAAGCCCGTACCACGAACTCCCAGCGAAGCGAACGAAGGCTGTCACGTCGAAGCGCGCTAGCGCGAAGGCGGGGAAATGCGCTGCCTGAGGGTTCGCCGCTTCCGCTTGAAGGGATGTTTTGTGCACTGTCACCGTAATGCCCGCAATGCCGAAACGCGCGTCCGAAGCTGCCAGCGTGTTTGTACGCGAGACAGATCGACTCCCGCTGAGTGGCGCCGGCGACGTGAACACATACGCATTGTTTGCGGAGCTATTTCCCCGACTAACAAGAGCGGGTGGGCGCGCGGGCATCATCGTGCGGACTGGTATCGCAACCGATAGTTCAACAAGCGTATTTTTCCGTGATCTTGTCGCCAATCGAAAGCTCTTCAGCCTCCATGATTTTCAAACCGGCCTCGGTTATTTTGACAACATCGGTCACGCACGATTCAAATTTTGTTTTTTGACCACGTGGTCGTTGCGACCGTGCGCGGCGATGAACATGGCGACGGCCGACCGGCAATAGGAATCGATTTCGTTGTCGTCCTCTGCTCTCGCCTGATCGAAGCGTGCGATCATCAGGAGATCGGATCCTTTGAAAAGCGCGGCAAACAAGCGGGCGGACCGGAGAGGATCGGGCACGTTCAGAAGCCCCTTCGCGTGCAACTGACGCAACAGGGCCTCGGTTTGGGCGATGACATGGGCGGGGCCGGCTTCGAAATGGAGCTTGCTTAACGCGTTTTGACTCGTCTTGTCGGCCATGACCATGGCTTCGACACTGCGGACGTCTGATCTCAACAGCGTGCGAAGGAGTAATGATCCCACCGCCATGAGCTGGTCTTCGACCGGACCGTCGACGCCTTCAAGCAGGGCCTGTGGTGCAAACAACTGCTGGCAGCCGGCCGCCATGGCCGCGCCGAACAGCGCCTCCTTGTTCTCGAAGTGCCTGTAGATGCTGAGCTTGGATATCTTCGCCCGCTGGGCGACCTTGTCCAAGGTCGTCGCCTGAAAACCCAATTCCAAAAAGAGTTCGCGCGCGGCGTCGACGATCGTTTGGCCAAGCGCCTCGTTGGCGGGCCGGCCGCGCCGGCCCTGTCTGTTTTCGGTCACCACAATTCCAATACTTGACAGTATTCTAATTCCTGAATTACGATACCATGAAGTTTTCGAAATGGGCAAGCCAATGGGCAGGTTTCCTGTCCTTCCACGGAGCCTCCCTATGGATGGCGTCATCATCATCGGCGGCAGCTTTGCCGGTCTCGCCGGCGCCCTGCAGCTCGGCCGTGCCCGCCGCAAGGTCACCGTTCTCGATACCGGCCTGCCGCGCAACCGCTTCGC
>NZ_JALBGZ010000066.1:0-15385 GCF_023006515.1 Bradyrhizobium sp. PRIMUS42 | reverse complement strand
GACAGCGTGCGCAGGCCACGCAGCGCGAGGAAGACGTCGTCGGGACCGGCGCAGACGCCGAGCAGGCGGATGCCCTCGGCGACCATCGGCCAGGCCCTGGCACTGGCCGAGATGGTGCCGAACATGATGTCGGAATGGCCGCCGATATATTTGGTGGCGGCCTGCATGCTGATGTCGACGCCCTGTTCGAGCGAGCGGTGATAGAGCGGGGTTGCCCAGGTGTTGTCGTCGATGACGAGCGCATCGCGCGCATGCGCGACCTCGGCGATGGCGCGGATGTCGGGCATCTCGAACGATTGCGAGCCCGGCGCCTCCACCAGCACCGCCCGGGTGTTCGGCTTGAACAGTTTTTCAATGCCGGCGCCAATCATCGGGTCGAAATAGGTGGTCTCGACGCCATAGCGCACGAGCATGCCGTTGCAGAAATTGCGCGAGGGCCGATA
Organism: Bradyrhizobium sp. PRIMUS42; assembly: GCF_023006515.1. Lineage (NCBI taxonomy): Bacteria > Pseudomonadati > Pseudomonadota > Alphaproteobacteria > Hyphomicrobiales > Nitrobacteraceae > Bradyrhizobium > Bradyrhizobium sp. PRIMUS42. The sequence goes on along the minus strand of NZ_JALBGZ010000066.1, from coordinate 14,942 downwards.
GACGTTGTCGCAAACCAGGAGATGGTCCCCGGTCTTCAGCACCGAGAGCAGGGTGGTGGAGATCGCCGACAGGCCCGACGGCACGATGCCGACGCCGGCGCATTGCGGCCCCTCCAGCGCCATCAGCGTCTCCTGGAACGCCTTGGTGGTGGGGGAACCGTGGCGGCCATAGGTGAACTCGCCGCGATGGGCGTGCAGGTCCTCGGCGGTCGGGTAGAGCACGGTCGAGCCGTGGAAGACCGGCGGATTGACGAACCCCTTCTGCGCCTTGGTGTCGCGGCCGGAGGTAACCAGCCGGGTCTCGGCGTGCTGCTCTTGGGGGTGCGAGGAATCCATGCGTCTGCTTTCAAAACCGCGTTTCCGCTCGGGCCTAGCGCCTGACGGGCTGGCCGAAAGGCCGCTGTCGTTAATAACAGAACACAGAAGAGTCCCGTCAACCCCTTGACCCGGCACGCCAGTCGTTCTGAGATGCGCGGGTGCTATTCAGTCGCCGCATGTTGAGGGGCCTGCCGCGACCTTCGATCCATCGCCTGACCGGACTTTGCGTCACAGCCATGATGGCGGGCGCCTGCGGCGGGGATTAAGGTATTGGCCTCCCGGGATCGGCGGGTGTTCGGCAAGGTTTTCCAGCATGACTCTTGCAGGGCTGGTCGTGATACGCCTGGCCCCGGCAGAGATGATCCTGAGACAACATTCCTTGAGACGACTTTGAAAGGCCCAAAGCCCATGAAACGCGTAACCCTGGCTCTCACCCTTGCTCTCGCCGCAGGCCTCTCTTCCCAAGCCGCCGACGCGCAAACGCTCAAGACCATCAAGGATCGGGGCATGTTGTCCTGCGGCGTCAGCCAGGGCCTGCCGGGATTCTCCTCGCCCGACGACAAGGGCAACTGGACCGGGCTCGACGTCGACGTTTGCCGGGCGATCGCCGGGGCGATCTTCAACGATGCGACCAAGGTCAAATATGTGCCGCTGTCCGCCAAGGACCGCTTCACCGCGCTGCAATCCGGTGAAATCGACCTGCTCTCGCGCAACACCACCTGGACCATCTCGCGTGATACCTCGCTCGGCGCCAACTTCACCGGCGTGACCTATTATGACGGGCAGGGCTTCATGGTGAAGAAGTCGCTCAAGGTGAATTCGGCGCTCGAGCTCAACAGCGCCTCGGTCTGCGTGCAGACCGGCACTACCACCGAGCAGAATCTCGCCGACTACTTCAAGGCCAACAACATGAAGTACGAGGTGATCGCATTCGGCACCAACGACGAAACGGTCAAGGCCTATGAAGCCGGGCGCTGCGACGTCTTCACCACCGACCAGTCGGGCCTCTACGCCAATCGCCTGAAGCTCGCCAATCCCAACGACCACATGGTGCTCCCCGAGATCATCTCGAAGGAGCCGCTCGGCCCGATGGTGCGCCACGGCGACGACCAGTGGTTCGACATCGTGAAGTGGACGCTGTTCGCGATGATCACCGCCGAAGAGCTCGGCGTGACCTCGAAAAACGTCGACGAGAAAGCGAAGCTGGAAAATCCCGAGTTGAAGCGCGTTCTCGGCACCGACGGCAATTTCGGCGAACAGCTCGGTTTGACCAAGGACTGGGTGGTGCGGGTCGTGAAGGCGGTCGGCAATTACGGCGAAGTGTTCGATCGCAATGTCGGCGCGGGCTCGCCGCTCGCCATCAACCGCGGTCTCAACAATCTCTGGAACAAGGGCGGTCTCCAGTACGCGCCGCCGATCCGCTGATCGCCTCTGACCCGCTGGCAGCGGCATGAGCACCGAGGCCCGAAAACCGCCGCCCCAGATCGCGCTGAAGATCCGGCGCATTCTGGGCGGCAAGGCAGGCTGGAACGGCGTCGCCGTCCAGTTTGCCTTCGCGGCGATCCTGGGCTGGATCGGCTACGAGATCGTCTCCAACGCCCGCGCCAACCTCGAGAACCAGCACATCGCCGCCGGCTTCGGCTTCTTGCGGAACAATGCCGGCTTCGACGTCAACCAGACCCTGATCTCCTACACCGGCTCGGACACGTTCCTGCGCGTGTTCGTAGTCGGTCTCCTCAACACACTCGTGGTCTCGGTGGTAGGCATCGTCTTCGCCACGTTGATCGGGTTCACCGTCGCGCTATGCCGGCTCTCGCCCAATTGGCTGTTGTCGCGCGTCGGCGAGATCTATGTCGAGATCATCCGCAACCTGCCGGTGCTGTTCCAGATCCTGTTCTGGTACCTCGCGGTGCTCGCGGCCTTGCCCAATCCGCGGCAGAGCATCTCGCTGTTCGGCATTGCCTTTGTCAGCAATCGCGGCCTCGTCGTTCCCAGTCCGATAGGCCAGAGCGGCCTCGAGCCGTTCCTGGCGATGCTGGCGCTCGGCGTCGTCGCGGCACTGGCCTTGCGCTTCTATGCCCGGCGCGCATTGTTTCAGGAAGGGCGGATGATCCGGATCTGGCCCTATGTGCTGGGTCTGCTGTTCGGGCTGCCGCTCGCCGCGATGCTGGTGTTCGGTCGGCCATTCACCTTCGAGCTGCCGCAGCTGAAGGGTTTCAACTTCGCCGGCGGCTCGCGCATCATTCCGGAGTTCGTGGCGCTGACGCTGGCGCTGTCGACCTATACCGCCGCCTTCATCGCCGAGATCGTGCGCGCCGGCATCCTGTCCGTTCACAAGGGACAGATGGAGGCGGGGTCCTCGCTCGGCCTCAGCCGCGGCACGACGCTCCGGCTGATCGTGGTGCCGCAGGCCATGCGCGTCATCGTGCCGCCGCTGACCAACCAGTACCTCAATCTCACCAAGAACTCGTCGCTGGCGGTCGCGATCGGCTATCCTGACCTCGTCTCCGTGTTCGCCGGCACGTCGCTGAGCCAGACCGGGCAGGCGATCGAGATCATCGCCATGACCATGGGCATCTATCTCCTGATCTCGCTGCTCACCAGCGCCGTCATGAGCGTCTACGGTTGGCGCGTCAGCCGGAGTCTCGGCGCATGAGCGATATCGCCTCGAACAGCTTCGTCCGCCAGGACCTCCTCACCGAGCGTCCTGCGCCGGTGAAGACCACGGGCTTTGTCGGCCTGATGCGGACGCGCCTGTTCAACTCGCCGACCAACATCCTGCTCACGATCGTGGGCGCCTTGCTGCTGTGGTTCACCATCATTCCCTCCGTCAGGTTCCTGATGGTGGACGCGGTGTGGAGCGGCAAGGACCGCACGGCATGCCTCACGGAGAACGCCGGCTTTGCCGTCGGTGCCTGCTGGCCTTATATCCAGGCCAAGCTGCCGCAACTGATCTACGGCTTCTATCCCGAGGCCGAGCGCTGGCGCGTCAATCTCACATTCGTCCTGGCGGTGGTCCTGCTGGTGCCGATGCTCATTCCCCGGCTGCCGGCAAAGGGCCTGAATGCCGGCGTGTTCTTCTTCGCCTTTCCCGTGGTCGCCTTCTTCCTGCTGCACGGCGGCGGCATCAAGGGCTTTGGCCTGAGCTGGACGGCTGACCTGCTGCAGCTGTTCGACGAGAGCATCGTCAATGCCGGACAGGCCCTGCTCGCTCTCAGCAAGACGTCGGCCGTCGCACCGCTCTTCTGGATTGTCGGCAATTTCATCGTGCTGGTCGGCACGGGGATTTATTGGCTGATCTTTCCGCTGACCTGGCTGCGTGACCAACTCCTGGGAACGGGCCAATCGGTCTGGACCGATTTCGCCATCACGGCTGCGATCGTCTCCCTGATCGCCTTCGTTCTCGGCGGCGGCGTTCGCACCGGCGGGCGGGCTCTCGCATCGAGCGTCGCCACCTTCATCGCCATCGCCATCGTCATCAAGCTGATGGGGCTCGATCACGGCGGATTGCCGGTTGTGGCAACAAATCTGTGGGGCGGCCTTCTGGTGACGCTGGTGGTCTCCGTCACCGGCATCGTCACCTCGCTGCCGATCGGCATCGCGCTGGCGCTCGGCCGCCGCTCCACGATTCCGCTGATCCGGATCTTCTCAATCGCCTTCATCGAGTTCTGGCGCGGCGTGCCGCTGATCACCGTGCTGTTCTTCGCCACCTACATGCTGCCGCTGTTCCTGCCGGGTAATTTCACCGTCGACGGTCTCGTCCGCGCGCTGATCGGCATCGCGCTGTTCACGGGCGCCTACCAGGCCGAGAACGTCCGCGGCGGGCTCGCTGCGATCCCGCGCGGGCAGGGCGAGGCAGCCGCGGCCCTGGGCCTGTCCTGGTGGAAGACGACCTCGCTGATCGTGCTGCCGCAGGCGCTGCGTCACGTCATTCCGAACCTCGTCAACAGCTTCATCTCGCTGTTCAAGGACACCTCGCTGGTCTCGATCGTGGCGCTGTTCGATCTGTTGGGCTCGCTGCGGGCCTCGTTCTCGGATCCGAAATGGTCGACGCCCTCGACCGCGTTCACCGGCTTCGCCTTCGCCGGGATCATCTACTTCATCTTCTGCTTTGGAATGTCGCGCTACTCGCTGTTCGTCGAGCACCGCCTCAACGCCCACCGTCGCAACTGATCGAGGTCACCATGTCCGACCCCATCGTCAAGATTTCCGGCCTCAACAAATGGTACGGCGACTTTCACGTGCTGCGCGACATCGACCTCGCGGTCCGGAAGGGCGAGCGCATCGTGATCTGCGGGCCCTCGGGCTCCGGCAAGTCGACCTTGATCCGCTGCATCAACGCGCTCGAGGAATTCCAGGAGGGCGAGATCGTCGTCGACGGCATCGAGCTCGGGCCCAACCTCAAGCACGTCGACGCGGTGCGCCGCGAAGTCGGCATGGTGTTCCAGAGCTTCAATCTGTTCCCGCACCTGACCGTGCTGGACAATTGCACGCTGGCGCCGATCTGGGTGCGCAACATCCCGAAGAAGGACGCCGAGGAGACTGCGATGAAGTTCCTGGAGCGGGTCAAGATCCCGCACCAGGCCAACAAGTTTCCGGGGCAGATGTCCGGCGGCCAGCAGCAGCGCGTCGCGATCGCGCGGGCCCTGACGATGAACCCGAAGGTCATGCTGTTCGACGAGCCCACCTCCGCACTCGACCCCGAGATGGTCAAGGAGGTGCTGGATACCATGGTGGACCTCGCCGAGGAGGGCATGACCATGCTGGTGGTCACCCACGAAATGGGCTTTGCCCGCGAGGTCGCCAACCGCGTGGTGTTCATGGACGCCGGCCAGATCATCGAGGCCAACACCCCGAACGAGTTCTTTGCGGCGCCTCAGCACGCCCGCACAAAGCTGTTCCTGAGCCAGATCCTGCGGTGACCACCTGCAATCGGGTGGCCTCGCCGGTCTGAGCGACCCGCCAGCTTGGCACCATCCGAATCAGCTTTGCGTCTTTTCGGCCATCCTCCGGAGAGAGACCTTGCAGAGCAGTGTCGGCGCGCGCGCATACCAGAATGCGCGATTGGCAAAGAAGTTGAGGAAGCAGGCGGACGCCGTGATGTCCTTCGCGGTCGAGGCACTCGGCCAGGGCAGATTTGCGGAGGCCGAGACGCTCTGCCGCGAGATCCTGAAAGAGGTTCCGGATCATTTCCACGCCACGCACCTGCTCGGCCTGCGTGCGTATGAGGGCGGGCGGTTCGAGGAGGCGCAACAGCTGCTTGAGCGCGCGATCGCGCTCGATCCGCGCTCGCCCGATGCCCATGGCAATCTCGGGGCCGTGTATTTCGATCTGCAGAAATTCAAGGACGCCCGCGCATGCCAGGAGAAGGCCATTGCGCTGAAGCCGAATTGTCCGATCACCCTGACCAATCTCGGCAATACGCTGCTGAACATCGGCCTCGGCGAGCAGGCGATCGGACTGCACGAACGCGCCATCCGGCTACGGCCGGACTATGCCGATGCGTTCTGCAATCGCGGCATGGCGGAGCTGATGACCGGCCAGTGCGAGCGTGCCAAGGAGAGTTTCGAGCGCGCCCTCTTGTTTCAGCCGCGGCACGCCGAAGCGCTCGCCGGCAAGGGCATGGTATGCATCGAGCTCCGCCACTACGCGGAGGCGGAAGCCGCCCTCGCGGCAGGCCTCGCGATCAAGCCGGGCTCACCGAGGATTCTGGCGCAGCGCGGACGGCTCAACTTCGACCTGTACCGGCTGGAGCAGGCGGCCGTGGATTTCGATGCGGCGCTGGTGCAATCGCCACGGCTCGAGCTCGCGCTGCGTGGCAAGGCGCAGGTCAACCTTCTGTTGGGGAACACGACGCAGGCGATTGCCGCCGTCAAGACCCTGCTCGAGGACAATCCGCGGTCCGATTACGCGATCGTGCTACTCGGCGCCTGCTACGCGAACCAGGGAGACGTCGCGACGGCGCTCGAGCACCTCGACGCCGCACTCGAGATCTCGCCGGATTATGCGGATGCCATCGCACGCAAGATATTCATCCTGGATTATCTGCCGGAGGCCGATTTCGCGGTCCAGCAGGCGGCACGAAAATCATGGTGGGATGCGATCGGCGCCGGATTGCCGCAACGGACACTGCCACCCCGGAAGCTCGATCCGGACAGGCGGATCGTGGTCGGTTATGTCGCGTCGGAATTCAGGAACCACTCGGCAGCGTTCGCGCTGTTGCCGGTGCTGCGCCATCATGATCGCGCCAGGTTCGAGATCGTCTGCTATTCCTGCTGGCCGTTGCAGGATGAGATCACCGAGAGATTCAAGCCTCTTGCGGACGTCTGGGTCGACGCCGCGCAGCTTTCGGACGACGAACTGGCCGATCGTATTGAGGCCGACAAGATCGATATCCTGATCGACGTGTCGGGGCACACGGCCGGCAACAGGCTCCCTGTATTCGCCCGGAAGCCGGCCCCAATCCAGGTCACGGGCTTCGGACATGCCACGGGGACGGGACTTCAGACCATGGACTACGTTCTTGCGGATCCGATCTTCATTCCGCAATCAGAGCGCCATCTGCTGGCCGAGAAGGTTCATGATCTGCCTTGCCTGATCACGATCGATCCGATCCTGGATGTGCCGCCCTCGGAACTACCCATGCTCCGGAACGGCCATGTGACCTTCGGCGTGTTCAACCGCATCTACAAGATCTCGGATGAGGCGATCCGGGTGTGGTCGAAAGTGATGCGTGAGGTGGCGGGATCGAAGATCATTATCAAGCACGGGCTGCTCGACGATCCCTTGCTGCGCGACGGCCTGATCGCGCGGTTCGTGGCAAATGGCATTGTGGAAGAGAATATCACGTGCCTCGGCTCGACCTCGCGCCACGAGCATCTGCTGGCCTTTGCGAAAGTCGACATCTCCCTCGACACATTCCCGCAAAATGGCGGCATCAGCACCTGGGAATCCCTCTATGCGGGCGTTCCTGTCGTCGCCAAGCTCGGCCACGGCGCGTCGTCGCGCGCCGGCGGCTCCATCGTGACGGCCGTTGGCCTTGGCGACTGGGTCGCCGAGGATGACGACGGCTATGCCGCGATCGCATGCAAATATGCGGCGCAGCCCGCCCAGCTGGCCAAGTTGCGGGCGGATCTGCCGGCTCGGATCGCAGCCTCGTCTGCCGGCAATGTCGAACTCTACACGCGTGAGGTCGAAGCGGCCTATCGCCGGTTCTGGCACGATCATTGTGCCGCTGCCCTGGAACGCGGCGAGGGGGCGTAGGCGCCCCGGGAAATCCCGGGGGTCCGGTGCCCGGCCGGCCAAGCTCGCGAATCAGTTAGACTCTGCCGAGGGCATTCTCCGGAGATACACCTTGCAGAACAGCGGCGGCGGCGCGCGCGCATTTCAGAACGCGCGATTGCAGAAGAAATTGATGAAGCAGGCCGACGCCGTCATCGCCGCTGCGGCGAACGCCTATGGCCAGGGTCGATATGCCGAGACCGAGGCGCTGTGCCGTGAGATCCTGAAAGCCCTTCCGGATCATGTCGACGCTATCCACCTGCTCGGCATGTGCGCCCACGACGGCCGGCGCCTCGAGGAGGCGAAAGAGCTCCTGGAGCGCGTGATTGCACTCGATCCGCGCTCGCACGATGCCCATAACAACCTCGCGACCGTGCATTTCGACCTCGGCATTTACGACGAGGCGCGGCGTTGCCAGGAGAGGGCGATCGCGCTGAAGCCGAATTTCGCTGTCGCGCTCACCAATCTCGGCAACACGCTGATGCATATGGGACAGTACGAGCAGGCGCTCGTGCTGCACGAGCGCGCCATCAAGCTGAAGCCGGATTATGCCGATGCGTTCTGCAATCGTGGCATGGTCGAGATCGTGCTTGGACAGGTCATGCGCGCGAAGGAAAGTTTTGATCGAGCCCTGCTGTTTCAGCCCCGTCACGCCGAGGCCATCGTCGGCAGCGGCATGGTCAGCATGGAGCTCCGGCACTACGACGAGGCGGCCGCCAAATTTGCCACGGCGCTGGCGATCAAGCCCGGCGCGCCGAGGATCCTGGCCCAGCGCGGGCGGCTCAGTTACGAGCTGCAGCGCCTGGAGCCCGCGCTTGCGGATTTCGAGGCGGCGCTTACGATCTCGCCCAAGCTCGAGCTGGCGCTCCGGGGCAAGGCTCAGACCTGCCTCGTCATGGGACGAACCGCGCAGGCGATGGCGGCCGCGACGACCCTGATCGAGCGAAATCCGCGCTCCGAGATGGGAGTGGCGCTGATGGGCTTCGCTTATTCGAACCAGGGCGACATGGACACCGCGATCGAATACCTCGATCGTGCGCTGGCGCTCCGACCGGACTATGGGGATGCGATCAGAGGAAAGATATTCCTACAAGACTACCGTGCCGAGGCCGATTTCGTGGTCCAGCAGGCCGTGCGAAAATCCTGGTGGGATGCGATCGGCTCGAAGATTCCCAAAAGGACGCTGCCGAAGCGGGAGCTCGATCCGGAGAAGCGGATCGTGGTCGGCTATGTCGCCGCCGAATTCCGGCAGCACTCGGCGGGTCTCACCCTGCTGCCGGTCCTGCGCAACCACGATCACACCAAATTTGAGATCATCTGCTACTACTGCTGGCCGGGCGCGGACGAGTACACCGCCAAGTTCAAATCATTGGCTGACGTCTGGGTTGATGCCTGGGGGCTTTCGGACGACGAACTCGCCGATCGTATTCAGGCCGACAATGTCGACATCCTGATCGACGTGTCGGGCCATACCACGGGAAACAGGCTGCAATGTTTCGCGCGGAAGCCGGCGCCGATCCAGGCCACCGGCTTCGGTCACGCCACGGGCACCGGCATGCCGACCATGGACTATGTGCTCGCGGATCCCATCTTCATTCCGCCATCGGCCCGGCACTTGTTTCCCGAGAAGATCCACGATCTGCCGTGCCTGATCACGATGGAGCCCGTCACCAATCTGCAGCCCTCAGAGCTGCCGATGCTCCGCAACGGCTATGTCACGTTCGGCGTGTTCAACCGCATCTACAAGATCTCGGACGATGCGATCCGTGTGTGGTCGGCCATCATGCGTGAGGTGCCGGGATCGAAGATCATCCTCAAGCATGGTTTGCTCGATGATCAGCTGCTGCGCGATAGCTTGATCGCACGCTTCATCGCGCAGGGCATTGCGGAGGAGAACATCACGTGCCTCGGCACCACCTCGCGCGACGATCACCTGATGGCGTTTGACCAGATCGATATTTCCCTCGACACGTTCCCGCAAAATGGCGGCATCAGCACTTGGGAATCCCTCTACAAGGGCGTTCCCGTCGTGGCCAAGCTCGGTAACGGAGCCTCCTCGCGTGCCGGCGCCTCCATCGTGACCGCCGTCGGCCTCGGCGACTGGGTCGCCGAGGATGACGATGGCTATGTCGAGATCGCCCGAAGGTTTGCCTCACAGCCCGAATATCTGGCGCAGTTGCGCGCGGGTTTGCCAGCGCAGATCGCAGCCTCACCCGCCGGCAATGTCGAAATCTACACGCGCGAGCTCGAAGCGGGTTATCGCCAGTTCTGGCGCGACCATTGCGCTGCCGCCGCGGAAGGCGGCGACACTGCATAGGCGGGGCAGGCGCACCAGGCCATTCCGCGGCCAGATCCCGCGGTGAGCCCCGGGATATCCCCGGAGGCCCTCCGAGCGGCCGGCCTGACGCGCGAATCAGTTAGACTCGCTACGGGCCATCTTCCGGAGAGACACCTTGCAGAGCAGTGCCGGCGCGCGCGCATTCCAGAACGCGCGATTGCAGAAGAAAATGAAGAAGCAGGCCGACGCCATCATCTCGGCCGCGGCGAGCGCCTATGGACTGGGCAGATATGCGGAGACCGAGTCGCTCTGCCGCCAGATCCTGCAAGCCGTTCCGGATCACTTCGACGCCACGCACCTGCTCGGCCTGAGCGTGCAACAGGGCGGGCGCCTGGAGGAGGCGCAACAGCTGCTCGAGCGCGCGATCGCGATCGATCCGCGTTCGCACGAGGCCCATAACAATCTTGCTGCCGTTCACTGTGCGCTTCAGAAATTTGAGGCCGCCCGCGCGTGTCAGGAGAAGGCGATCGCGCTGAAGCCGAATTTTGCGCCGGCCCTGACCGGCCTCGGCAACACCTTGCTCCAGATGAACCTGCCCGAGCAGGCTATCGAGCTGTACGATCGCGCGATCAAGCTGAAGCCAGACCATGCCGATGCGCTCTGCAATCGTGGCCTGGCCGAGCTGGCGCTGGGCCGGTTCGACCGGGCCAGGCAAAGCTTCGAGCGCGCTCTGTTGTTTCAGCCGCGGCACGCCGAAGCGCTCGTCGGCAAAGGCGTGGTCAGCATCGAGCTCAAGCACTACGATGAGGCGGAAGCCGCCCTCGCAGCGGCGCTCGCGATCAGGCCCGGTTCGGCGAAGGTCCTCGCGCACCGCGGCCGGCTCAATTTTGCGCTGTCGCGGCCGGAACGAGCGGCCGCGGATTTTGACGCAGCACTTGCGCTTTCGCCCAAGCTCGAAGTGGCGTTGCGGGGGAAGGCGGAAGTCTCGCTGAGTTTGGGGAATACCGCGCAGGCGATCCTGGCCTGTACGGCGTTGCTCGAGGAAAATCCGCGCTCGGCGATCGCGCTGGCGCTGCTGAGTTCCTGTTTTGCAAACCAGGGAGAGATCGCGGCCGCGATCGAACATCTCGATGCCGCGCTGGCGATCACGCCGGACGAGCCGGACCTGATCGCGCGGAAGATCTACTTTCTGGACTTTCTTCCTGACGCCGATTTCACGGTTCAACAGGCCGCGCGAAAGTCTTGGGGGGAAGCGTTCGGCGCCCGAGTGCCGCAAAGGAAGCTCGCGCCCCGGCAGTTCGATCCCGACAGGCGGATCGTGGTCGGTTACGTGTCCGCAGAGTTCTGGTACCACTCGGCGGCGTTCGGTCTGTTACCGGTGCTGCGCCATCACGACCGCGCCCAATTCGAGATCGTCTGCTATTCGTGCTCGCCGACGCGAGACGAGATGACCGCCAGGTTCAAGTCGTTCGCGGACGTCTGGGTCGACGCCTCGCAACTTTCGGACGACGAGCTGGCCGATCGTATTGAGGCCGACAAGGTCGATATCCTGATCGACGTGTCGGGGCATACCACCGGCAACAGGCTCCCTGTCTTCGCCCGCAAGCCGGCTCCGGTCCAGGTCACGGGCTTTGGACACGCCACGGGGACCGGCCTGCAGACCATGGATTACGTGCTCGCGGATCCGATCTTCATTCCGGAATCGGCCCGCCATCTGCTGGCCGAAAAGGTTCATGACCTGCCATGCCTGATCACGATGGATCCCATCCTCGATGTGCCCGCTTCGGAGCTTCCCATGCTCCGCAACGGCCACGTAACCTTCGGCGTCTTCAATCGCATCTCCAAGATCTCGGATGAGGCCATCCGTGTGTGGGCGAAGGTGATGGGCGAGGTGACCGGATCGAAGATCATCATCAAACATACGCTGCTTGACGATCCGCTGGTGCGGGACGGGCTTCTCGCCCGTTTGGTGGCGCAGGGCATCGTCGAGGAGAACATCACGTGCCTCGGCTCGTCCGCGCGCACTGAGCATCTGCGGGCCTTTGCCAACGTCGATATTTCGCTTGATACTTTCCCGCAAAACGGCGGCGTCAGCACCTGGGAATCCCTCTATGCAGGCGTTCCGGTCGTCGCCAAGCTCGGCCACGGCGCCTCGTCGCGCGCCGGCGGCTCCATCGTGGCTGCCGTCGGTCTCAATGACTGGGTCGCCGAGGATGACGAGGGGTATGTCGCGATCGCGTGCAAATATGCGGCGCGGCCCGAGCATCTGGCAAAGTTGCGTGCAGAGCTGCCGGCACGGATCGCAGCCTCGCCCGCCGGCAATGTCGAGATCTACACGCGCAGGGTCGAGGAGGGTTATCGCCGGTTCTGGCGCGACCATTGTGCCGCGACCTCGGAACGCGGCGAGGGCGCATAAACCGGCCGAACCGCGCGGACCTTGTGGACGCGCGTCCCCGGCCTGAGGACGCCTGCGACGATCACACGAACGGCGGCTTGATGTTGCTGCGCTTCTCCAGCCACTCCGGCACCGGAAGGTTCTTGGCGCGCATGAAATCTGCGTTGAACAGCTTCGACTGATAGCGGCTGCCGGAATCGCACAGCACGGTGACGATCGTCTTGCCGGGCCCGAGCTGTTTTGCGAGGCGCATCGCGCCCACGATGTTGATGCCGGTCGAGCCGCCGAGGCACAGGCCCTCGTGCTGGAGCAGCTCGTAGATGGCGCTGACAGCTTCGGCATCGGGAATGAGATAGGCGTCGTCGACCTTGGCCGTCTCGACGATCGCGGTCGCCCGGTTGAGGCCGATGCCTTCGGTGATCGATCCGCCGGGCGTCGCCTTGGCGTCGCCAGTCCTGAAATATTCGTACATGCCGGCGCCGTGCGGATCGGCGCAGGCGATCCGCACGTTCTTGTTCTTCTCCTTCAGATAACGGCTGGTGCCGGCGAGCGTGCCGCCGCTGCCGACCGAGCAGACGAAGCCATCGACCTTGCCGCCGGTCTGCTCCCAGATCTCGGGGCCCGTCGATTCGTAATGTGCCTTGGCATTGTCGAGGTTGTTCCACTGGTCTGCGAACAGCACGCCATTGGGCTCGGTCTTGCGCAGCTCGTCCGCAAGCCGCCGGCCGACGTGTTGATAGTTGTTGGGGTTGGCATAGGGCAGGGCCGGCACCTCGATCAGCTCGGCGCCGCACAGCTTCAGGAAGTCCTTCTTTTCCTGGCTCTGCGTTTCCGGGATCACGATCAGCGTGCGGTAGCCGCGCGCGCTCGCCACCACCGCGAGCCCGATGCCGGTATTGCCGGCAGTCGCTTCCACCACGAGGCCGCCGGGCTTGAGCTCGCCGCGCTTCTCGGCCTCCAGGATCATCCATTTGCCGGCACGGTCTTTGACCGACTGGCCGGGGTTCATGAACTCGGCCTTGCCGAGAATGGTGCAGCCGGTCAGTTCCGAGGCGCGCTTCAGCTTGATCAGCGGGGTGTCGCCGATGGCTTCGACAACGTCGTTTCGAATGGTCATGTCAGGGAAATCGCTACCAAGGGGGTTGATCTGGTTGACCAGAACCTAGTGCTTGGGAGGGCAAAGGGGAAGGCTTTTGCGCTGCGGCGAAACCGGCTGAAGCGCCTGTCTAAACAGGGATATTATCGAGCGGCGCGACCGGCGATGATGCGTTTGGCCGGGCGGCGGGATATCAATAGGAGGAAATGACCAAACTCCGTCAGAGCATGGAAGATGATGGTCGTCACCAGCGACTTCACGACCGCTTGTTTTCAAGGGCGAGTCGGGAGGACAGCAGGGAACGTGGATAGCGAGGGCGCGACCGAGCCGAAGCCGCGCGGGGCGTAGCGGGACCCGTCGAAAGGCCCCGATGCCGGTGTGGCAGCAATATCACATGAAATCTTGGTAAGCTTGTTCACGTTTCCCAATGTTTTCGGAGTGAGAGAAGTCTCTGCGAGACAGGCACCTTTTGCATTTTGATCGATCCGCTTGGGGCTCGTTGGCCCGGCCATCTCGCGACTGCGGGACTGTCCCGCGGTTCAGCGCCCGGCTAGTATCAATGTCGAAGTTCCGCAGAAAGCATCAGGACTGTGAACGAGTTGTCCAAAGCCCCCCGATTGTCCCGCCGCGAATCGGTTAATCCGGTTGCGCGGCGGCTTGATCTGCCCGGCGGGGGGTGGATGTGACACAGGATGTTCCGGCGATCGCCATGCGGCGGTCCGAAGGTTCTGCATCCCGGACGCGGCGCGCGGCGCGCTGGCTTGCGGTATTGTGCCTCGCTGCCGGCTCGGGCGCGTGCGTGCTGACCCAGGACCTTCCCGATCCCGCCCTCGACGTTCCCACGCAGTACAAATACGCGGGCAAGGGCGAGGCGCCGCCGTCGTTGGATTGGTGGCGTGGCTTCCGCTCCGCGGAGCTGACGCAGCTGATGGAAGAGGCGCAGACCGTCAACCTCGACATCGCCGCCGCCGTCTCGCGCATCGTCCAGGCCGACGCCCAGGCGCGGCAGGCGGGCGCGGCGCTGCTGCCGAGCCTTTCAGGCACCGGGCAGGAGACGTATTCGCGCACATCCGGCTCGTCAGCCTCGGGGCTCACCAATGGCGGACGTGAGGTCGTCAATTACCAGGCCTCGTTGAGCGCGAGCTATCAGCTCGACTTCTGGGGCCAGAACCGCGATGCGCTGCAGACGGCCGAGGAGACCGCCAACGCCAACCGCTTCGATCGCGACACCGTCGCGCTGACGACGCTGGCCGCCGTCGCCAACGCCTATTTCCAAGTGCTGGCCTCGCAGGACCGTATCAGGACGTCCCAGCGCAACATCGCGAGCGCGCAGCGCATCCTCGACGCCGTCAGGGAGCGGCGCAAGGCCGGCACTGGCACCGATCTCGATGTCGCGCAACAGGAAAGCGTGCTTGCCAACCAGAAGGCCTTGGTGCCGCCGCTGCGCCAGACGCTGGATCAGAACGTCAACGCGCTCGCCGTGCTGGTGTCGCAGCCCGCATCCTGCATGCCGGCGTCGGCGGCATCTCGGAATCCGACGTGACGCTGGCCGAAGGCTTCAACGCCGCGATCAT
>NZ_JALBGZ010000669.1:0-3442 GCF_023006515.1 Bradyrhizobium sp. PRIMUS42 | reverse complement strand
CCGGATTCCGGCGGCCTTCAACGGCATCGTCGGCTACAAGCCGACGCAGCGGCGCGTCCCGCTCGATGGCTCCGTGCCGCTGTCGTTCTCGCTCGACAGCATCGGGCCGCTGGCGCGATCGGTCAGCTGCTGTGCCATTCTCGACGCGGTGCTCGCGAACGAGCCGATCGCCCCGCTGAAGCCGCGGCCGATCCAGGGCATGCGGCTCGCGGTGCCGACCACGATCGCGCTGGACGAGCTCGACGCAGAGGTGGCCGAAACGTTCGAACGCGCCCTGAAGACGCTGTCCGATCACGGCGCCATCATCGAGCGCATCGAGATGGCGGAGTTCCACGACATCGGTCCAATGAACGCCAAGGGCGGCTTTGCCGCGTCCGAGAGCTACGCCTGGCATCGCTATCTCCTCACCGCGAAGGGCGACGTCTACGACCCCAGGGTCTCCGTGCGGATCATGCGCGGCGAGGCGCAGAGCGCGGCCGATTACATCGATCTCCTCAACGAGCGCCGCTCGCTGATCGCCCGCGTCAATGCGCGCATCGCGCCCTATGATGCGCTGGTGCTGCCGACCACCGCCAACACGCCGCCGAAGATCGCCGACCTCGCCAACGACAAGGCATTCACCAAAGAGAACCTGCGGGCGCTGCGCAACTGCACCCTGATCAACATGATCGACGGTTGCGCCATCTCGCTGCCCGCGCATCGCCAGGGCGAAATTCCCGTCGGCCTGATGCTGGCGGGCGCCGGCGGATCGGATCACCGCATTTTCGAGCTTGCTGCCGGCATGGAGGCCGTCATTCGTGTTTGATCTCACTTTCACAGTCGATGCCCAGGACACCACCACGCCGCTGACGCTGGCGATCGACCAGATGGTCATCGCCGGCTGGACCGGCCGCGATCCCGTCGCGCGCGACAAGCACATCAAGGAGCTGCAGGAGATGGGCATCGCCCCGCCGGCCTCGACCCCGATCTACTATCGCGGCGCCGCGCGGCGGCTGACCCAGGAAGACAGCATCGAATGCACCGGCGGCGATTCTTCCGGGGAGGTCGAGTTCGTGCTGATCGGCTGGCAGGGCCGCGTCTTCGTCGGCTGCGGCTCCGACCACACCGATCGCAAGGTCGAGGCCTACAGCGTCACGGTCTCCAAGCAGATGTGTGACAAGCCGATCGCCTCGACGCTGTGGGAGCTTGAGGACGTCATCGGCCATTGGGACAAGATGATCCTGCGCTCCTACGCCACGATCAAGGGCGAGCGCGTGCTTTACCAGGAGGGGACGCTGGATGCGATGCTGCCGGTCAGGGAGCTCATCGCGCGCGGCTTTGATAACGGCAAGTTCCCCAACGGCTGCGCCATGTTCGGCGGCACCTTCGCCGCCAAGGGCGGCATCCGCCCCGCCGACCGGTTCGAGTTCGAGCTGGAAGACCCCGTGCTGAAGCGGACGATCAAGCACGGCTATGATGTGGTGACGCTGCCGGTGCTGGGCTGATCGGCGTCGTCATTGATTGACCGGCTGGGCTTGAGCGCCCGGCGCGTCCTTGAGCAGCAGCGGCCGGCTCTTCGCCGCTGCCGCCTGCGTCTCGCTGATCAATCCAACTATCTGCATGCGATCGATGGCATAATCTCGCGAGGGCGTGTCGAAAGATCGACTCGGGTAAGGTTGTCGCACGCGCGTCAAGATGAATGCGACCTCGTCGACAGCAAGGTCCGCGAGCGGCTTTCCGAAGTAGGCCCCAGCCCCGGCCGCCACGCCATATGCACTGTGCCCCAGATAGCTTTCGTTGAGATAGATCTCGAGGATCCTGTCCCGGGACAGGCTGCGGGTGACCCGCTGCATGAAGTAGATCGAGGCGATGGGGTCGATCTGCCGGTCATTCCCCAGGGTGAGTGACAGCAGGCAGCGCGCGACAGATTGTGTCACGCCGGCCGGCCGGGGTCTCCGACCAGTGCCCATGGCGAACGCAATCTCGGCAATCGGATTCAACGTCCAGGCTGCATAGAAGTCGGGTTGCGCATAGGCGATCGCGGCGTCCCGGAGCAGAGGCGGAATATCGACGAGGGGAATGTAGGCGCCCTTTGGATCGTTTCTGCACGCTGGACCAGTCGGCGAAACCGCCGCGAGCTGGGCTTCGGTCGGAAGTCCGATGCCGTAGCCATAATGCCAGACCAGCCAAGCGGACAAGGCGAGCAGGCCCACACCCGCGAGCGAGAGCAGGGCCAGCATCGTCTTGGCAACAATGACGAGAAATTTGCGCATCAAGTGCAGACTGAAGGAGCGGGGCGGGCACAAATTCGCGTTGGAACCGGACGGAATTGGGGCCGTTGGGCCGCACGGAAATCGGGTGGCGCAGAGCGCGCTCTGGAGCGAAAATCCGTCCATGACAGCAATCGCCAAGACCGCCGGCCGTGCGGCAGCTCCTGACCTCGCCGCTCACATCGACGCCCTCGACTGGCCCCAAATCACCAGCGAGCTCGACACCCAGGGCTGCGCCGTCCTGAAGGGCCTGCTCACGCCGGAGCAATGCCGCACCATCGCCGCGCTCTATCCGGACGACGCAGGCTTCCGCAGCCGCATCGTCATGGGCCGCCATGGCTTCGGTCGCGGCGAATACAAATATTTCTCCTATCCGCTGCCCGACCTGATTGCGCAGCTGCGCCCGGCGCTCTACGCGCAGCTTCAGGGCGTCGCCAATCGCTGGAACGAGGCGATGGGGATCGACATCCGCTATCCCGCCTCACATGCGGCCTTCCTGAAGCGCTGCCACGAGGCCGGGCAGGCGCGGCCGACGCCGCTGCTGCTGCAATATGAGGCCGGCGACTACAATTGCCTGCACCAGGACCTCTACGGCGAGCACGTGTTCCCGCTCCAGGTTGCGATCCTGCTGTCCGAGCCGGGCCGCGATTTCACCGGC
The DNA here is from genome assembly GCF_023006515.1 of Bradyrhizobium sp. PRIMUS42. Taxonomy (NCBI): domain Bacteria; kingdom Pseudomonadati; phylum Pseudomonadota; class Alphaproteobacteria; order Hyphomicrobiales; family Nitrobacteraceae; genus Bradyrhizobium; species Bradyrhizobium sp. PRIMUS42. The sequence goes on along the minus strand of NZ_JALBGZ010000669.1, from coordinate 535 downwards.
GGCGAGTTCGTGCTGACGGAACAACGCCCGCGCATGCAGTCCCGCGCCGAGGTGGTTCCGCTGGCGCAGGGGGATGCGGTCGCCTTCGCTGTGCATCACCGCCCGGTGCAGGGGACACGCGGTACCTACCGCGTTAATCTGCGCCATGGCGTCAGCCGGATCAGGTCCGGTCAGCGCCACACGCTGGGTGTGATCTTCCATGATGCCAAATGAGCACTGCGATTGACGGCTGATCTGTTCGACAACGTCGCCGAGGCACAGCCGTCGCGCGAGGTGATCGCCGACGGCGCCGTGCTGTTGCGCGGCTTCGTCAGGCCGATCGAGAACGAGCTGATCGACGCGGTGCGCGCCGTCGTGGCGCAATCTCCGTTCCGCCGCATGACCACGCCCGGCGGCCATCTGATGTCTGTGGCCATGACCAATTGCGGGGAGCGAGGCTGGATCACCGATCACACCGGCTATCGCTATGATCCCATCGATCCCCGGACCGGCGCGCCGTGGCCGGCGATGCCGCCGGTGCTGCGCGATCTCGCCC
>NZ_JALBGZ010000668.1:0-3450 GCF_023006515.1 Bradyrhizobium sp. PRIMUS42 | reverse complement strand
GCGAGCGCAAGCCGCTGCTCGGCCTGCCCGTGACGATCAAGGAATCCTTCAACGTTGCCGGGCTGCCGACGACCTGGGGATTCGTGCCGCAGAAGGAATTCAAGCCGGCCGAAGACGCCCTGGCGGTGACGCGCATCAAACAGGCCGGCGGGGTGATCCTCGGCAAGACCAACGTGCCGGTCGGCCTCGGCGATTGGCAGAGCTACAACGACATCTACGGCACCACGAACAACCCCTATGACCTCGGCCGCACACCGGGTGGATCCTCCGGAGGATCGTCGGCAGCCCTCGCCGCGGGCTATTGCGCGCTCGCCACCGGCTCCGACATCGGCGGCTCCCTGCGTGTGCCGGCCTTTCATTGCGGCATCTTCGCGCATAAGCCGACCCTCAATCTCTGTCCGGCGCGCGGCGAGACCCCGCCGCCGTTTCCGGCCATTCCGCGCGAGGGCGACCTCGCCGTCATCGGTCCGATGGCACGCACGGCAGCAGATCTTTCCTTGCTGCTCGATGTCATGGCCGGACCGGATCCGCTGGACGCCGGTGTCGCCTACAAGCTCGACTTGCCCGTTGCACGGCATCAATCGTTGCGGGACTTTCGTGTCCTGGTGATCGACAGCCACCCGCTGCTGCCGGCTGACCGGGACGTCCACGGCGCGATCGACAGGCTCGCCACCGATCTGTCAAAGGCCGGCGTGACGATCGCTCGCGAGAGCCGCCAGCTCCCGGACTTCGCGGAGACGTCGCGGCTCTACATGCGCATGCTGCTGAGCTTTCTCGGCGCATTCTTCCCGCCGGAGGAGTTTGCGGATGCGCAAGCCGGAGTGAGCCAGCTTTCGCCTGGGGATCGCAGCCTCGGCGCGGAGCGATTGCGCGGCATCACCACAAGCCACCGCGCCTGGGTGCTCGATGCCGGCGCCCGCGCGGGTCTGCGTGCGCAATGGCGCGCGCTGTTCAACACCTTCGACGCGGTGATCTGCCCGATCATGCCGACGCCGGCCTTTCCGCATGACCATTCGCCGGACCAGAGCCTGCGGCGCATCAGCATCGACGGCAAGGACTATCCCTATTCCGACCAGCTCGCCTGGCCGGGCATTGCGACGTTGCCGGGCCTGCCTGCGACGGCCGTCCCGCTCGGCCTGTCGAAAGACGGCCTGCCGGTCGGCGTGCAAATCGTCGGCCCATGGCTGGAGGATCGCACGCCGCTCAAGCTCGCCGAGCTGATCGAGCGTGAATTCGACGGGTTCGTGCTGCCGAAGATGTTTGCCGACTAGCGTTCATCGCGCGTCATTGCGAGCGCAGCAAAGCAATCCAGACCGTCACCGCGGAACGATTCTGGATTGCTTCGTCGCAAGAGCTCCTTGCAATGACGGAGCAAAACAATTTCGAGATTCCGGGTTCGCGCTCTGCGCGGTCGGAATGGCAGAAAGAAGGGAACACCATGGGCGACGACCTCGAACAGCTCACCGCGCTCAATCGCGACTATGTCGCCTCCGTGCAGAACTGCGACGTCAAGCGCTTCGACGAGATCCTGGCGCCGGAGTTCTACTGCTCCAATCCCGACAAGACGCTGGTCGACCGCGCTGCCTTCCTCGAGCAAACCGCGCGGCCGATCGCGATCCGCAATTTACATGAGCACGACGTCATCATCCGCATCATGGGCGACTTCGCGATCATTCATGCCGCGACGAGCTACACCATGGCGGACGGACAGCAGGCGACGGGACGCTATACCGATTGCTGGGCGAAGAGGAACGGCAGATGGCTGGCGGTGTCGGCGCACGTGTCACGGTGAGATGGTAAGCCATCCTCATACTCCACTGTCATGCCCCGGCTTGCCGCCTTCGCTGAAGCTTCGGCGAGCCGAGCACCCTCGTGGGCCTCGGCGTAGCCTTGGCGGAGCCGGGACCGGGCAATGACACTGATTTTGGAGCGACGCTGGCGAGCGCCGGCGCTCAGCTATCAAACATGATCACGCTGCGGAGCGTCTTGCCGGCCTTCATGTTGGCAAAGCCCTCGTTGATTTCGCTTAGCTTCAGCTTGGCCGAGATCCAGTCTTCCAGGTGCAGCCGTCCCCGCAGGTAGAAATCGACCAGCCGCGGCATGTCCACGCGAAAGTGGTTCGAGCCCATCGAGGAGCCCTGGATCTTGCGCTCGCGCAGGAAGTCGAAGCCGTGCAGCTCGATTTTCTGGCCGAACGGAATCATGCCGACGATGGTAGCGGTGCCGCCGGAGGCGAGCATGCCGAACGCTTGCTCCGCGGTCTCCTTGCGGCCGAGCACCTCGAAGGAATGATGCACGCCGCCATTGGTGAGGTCGCGCACCTGCTTGACGACCTCGCCATCGGCGGGATTGATGATGTCGGTGGCACCCAACTTGGTCGCGAGTTGGAGCTTTGCGGGATTGGTGTCGATGGCGATGATGCGGCCAGCGCCGGCGATCTGCGCGCCGTTGATCGCGGCCATGCCGACGCCTCCGCAGCCGATCACCGCAACGGTCTCGCCCGCCGTCACCTTCGCCGTGTTCACCACCGCGCCGTAGCCGGTGATGACGCCGCAGCCGATCAGCGCAGCCAGATCGAGCGGCATTTCTTTCCGGATTTTGACGATCGCGTTCTCGTGCACCAGCATCTGCTCGGCAAAGGACGAGAGATTGAGGAACTGGTGCAGCTTCTCCGGCTTCGACCATTGCATCCGGTTGGAGGCGCCCGGCAGCAGCTTAACCGTGGTGTCGGTGCAGAGTACGGTGCGGCCCGTGGTGCAGTTGTCGCAGGTGCCGCAAAACACCGACAGGCAGGTGACGACGTGATCGCCCGGCTTGACATAAGTGACGTCGGAGCCGACCTGCTCGACGATACCGGCTGACTCGTGGCCAAGCACCGCTGGTAGCGGATGCGGATAGAGGCCTTCCATGAAATGCAGGTCGGAATGACAGAGCCCGGCGACCGCCGTGCGGATCAGCACTTCGCGCGGCCCCGGCTTCGGCAGGCTGACATCCTCGATGACCAGCGGCTGGTTGACTTCATAGAGGACGGCGGCCTTCATCGAGCACTCCCTATCGCGTTTCTCTGGTTTGAGCGTGGCGTACAGCCTACGCCGCCACAACCAATTCGCAAACCTCGCTCATGCCTGCGGCGCGATCGCCGAGCAGCAGCGCGGCAATCTTGGCTTGCGCCGCATTTTCCGTGAGCCGGAACGGATCGTTCGGTGATACCCGGTGATCGATCACCAGCCGCGACAACAGCAGCCGGCGCGCATCGCCGCGCATCTCGTGGATACGGTGCGCCTCCCAGGCGAGCGCGACGGCGCTTGCGACATGATAGAGCAGGCTGGTGGCGCGCCGCGCATCGGATTCGTTTTCGGCCTTTCCTGCCACTTCGCGTGCGAAGCCGACAGCGCGATCGACGAGACCGCGCAAACGGTCGCGCCAAGCCTGCGGCACCGTGGCGCTGTC
>NZ_JALBGZ010000667.1:0-3451 GCF_023006515.1 Bradyrhizobium sp. PRIMUS42 | reverse complement strand
GATCTCCGTGCTTTGTGCGACCTGACGGCCGATCTCCGAGATCGAGGAGGTCAGCTCTTCGGTGGCGCTGGCGACGGTCTGCACATTGGTCGAGGTCTGCTCGGAGGCGGCGGCGACGACCGCGGCCTGGCTGTTGGTCTGGGCCGCCGTCGAGGTCATCGACTGCGCAGTGCTTTCCATGGTCGAGGAGGCGCGCGACAGGCCGCCAACGAGCTCGGTGACCTTGGCCTCGAACGCGCGGGTGAGCTCGTCGAGCGCCTGTGCACGGCGCATCTTGCCGTCGTTCTCGGCCTGCTTCTCGGCCGCGAGCCGGTCGGCCCGGATCATGTTGTCCTTGAAGACCTGAACGGCCGCAGCCATCGCCCCGATCTCGTCGGAGCGCTCGGCGCCGGGGATGCTGTCCGCAACCTCGCCCTCGGCAAGCCGCGACATCCGCGTCGTCAGGTTGACGATCGGAGCGCAGACACGGCGGCGAACCATCACGATGAGGCCGACGCTCGCGATCAACACGGCGGCAAGTCCTGCAAGCGCGATGCTGAAGCTGGTGCGCGCGGCCGAAGAGGCGCCGGCGAGAATCTGTTCGGCGTTGTCGTAGAAGGCGTCGCGGACCTCGATGATGGTGTTGAGGCCGCGCTGCGTGGCGGCGTAATAGGTCTCCATGTCGTGTTCGTACTTGCCGCTGATCGCTCCGTCCTTGACGAGCTTGAGCTCGCGGCCGAACTCCTCGACATAGATCGAATTGAATTTCTCCAGCGCTGCGGCGACGTTCGCCGGAGTTGCCGGATTGCCGCGCAATTCCAGCAGCGCCATCACGAGCTGGTCGTTGCGGCCCTGCGAGCGGCCGATGTCGGCCTTCTCGGCGTCGGTCGCCGGCTTGTTGCCGCCGACGAGGTTCTTGTGCAGGCTGGAGTTGAAACCTCCGACGTCGCGCAACGTCATCGCCGTGTTGGCGTAGCTGGCCTGCCGGTAGGCGTCACCATTCAGGATCGCCATGCGGCGGACCTGCTCGTTGAGCAGTGCGGTCACGCTGCTGTTGAGCACGGCGTTGTCGGCGACGATCTTCTTGGCGGCGTCCTTGCGCGCCTCGGCGGGCCCTGCGAGCGCCTTGTCGATGGCCTCGCGCAACGCCGTGAATTTCGAATTGATGCCGTCGATGTTGCCGCCGATGGTGTTGCCGTCGTCGAGGGAGCCGGGCAGCTGCTTGCGCAGTGCGTTCATCTTGTCGCGGGCGCCGTCGGTCTGTTTCCGCAGCTTGTCCTGTCCGGCGAGCTGCGCCGGGTCGATGGTGGCCGGGCCGTAGAGGATGTTGGTGGAGAAGCCGCGCTCCGGATTGAGGTAGCGCGGGATGTCGCTGACGGCGCGAACGATCGCGAGCCGACCCTCCGCTTCCGTGATCCGCTCCATCGTCTGGTACTTCGTCACGGCGACGTAGACGGCGAGGCCGCCGCCCACGGTCGAGAGCGAGACGATGGCGGAGGTCAGGAGCGTACCGATTTTCATGATCTGTCCGGCAATTGGCGCGGGAGGAGACTTTGCACGGAAGATAGGCAGGCGATGTTAATCCGGGGTTTACGCTCTCTGCCGCTGGTCCCGCTGCGATCGACCGGCGCCCATTTATCCGGCTGCGTGGGCGAGGGCGTCGGACAGCACCGTCTCCAGCTCTTCTTGAACCAGATCGAGCGCGTCCGCGCTGCGGTTTGCCCGGCACATCGCGACCGTGCCTTCGATCGCGGCGACGACGAGCGTTGCAAGCCGCTCCGCGCGTTCTGCAGCCAGCCCTTCACGCAGCAAGGCTGCGCGTATGATCAGCCTCCACTCGACGAACACGCCGTTAGCGAGGTCGAGCAGATGCTGCTGCGCCGCCTCATCATCCTTGTCGGAGGCCTCGCCGATATAGCGATCGACGGCGACGGCGAGCACCGGGCATCCAGCCTCGAAGCCGGTCGCCTCCAGCCGGCGGCGCCAGGACGCAACAAAGGCCCGCAAGCCGCCGATCACCCCGCGGTCGTTCATGGCCTTCTCCAGGGGAGTGGACACCTCCTTGCCGGCGAAGGTCACGGCTTCGGAGATCAATTGCCGCTTGCCGTCCGGAAAGTGGTGACCGATCGAGCCGCGCGGCGTCGCAGTGTGGCGAACGACGTCGCGCATGCTGGTGGCATTGACGCCCCGCCGGCTCATCAGATCGGCGGCGCCGGCGATCATCTTGTCGCGCGTGCTGGAGGTCATCGGCGGTTCCATGGTTGGTGTCCGATCTAGGCTATGACGCTTGACATAAGCAAGAGGGACTGGAATATGACGAGTGTCATAATTCTGGAGGGACGGCCCTTGACGATCATCACCGTGACCGCGCCCGCCGGCCGGCTCAGCCTGACGCAGCGCCGCTGCCTCGCGGAAACCCTGACCGACGCCGTGCTCGAGCCCGAGATCGGCCAGCACGTGCCGGCTGCGCGAATGGGCTTTCAGGTCCATTTCCGCGAACTGTCGGCCGACTGCATGGCGATCGGCGGCCAGCTCCTGTCCGATCAGGACACCCCGCGCGACATCATCACCGTCAGGATCGCGGTGATGAACGCGGCATGGCCGGCAGAGGTGCGCGCCGAGGTGATCCGCAACGTGCTCGCCCGGCTCGCGGAGGCCTGCGGAATGCAGACGCCGGCGCCGACCTGGTGGGTCAATTTCGAGATCATCGACGAGGGAAGCTGGGGATCGCGGGGCGGCGTGCTCTCGATCCTCCAACTGCTCGAGACCGGCGTGTTCACGCCGGAGCGGATCAAGGCGATCCGCGCGGCGATTCAACCGCCGGCCTGACATGCCACCAACACCAACGACCGATCACGGGGAGAAGCGCATGAGCGAGGGACAAATTCGTACCGAGGTGCACGGCCACGTTCTCACGATCATCATCGACAATGCCGCGAAGAAGAACGCGTTCACGCCGGCGATGATGGAGCAATTGTCCGATGCGCTGACCGAACTGCACGACAACGAGGCCTATCGCGTCGGCGTGATCTGCGCCGAGGGCAGGGATTTCACCGCCGGTCTCGACATGCCGAAATTCTTCGGGCCCTCCGCGGAGAAGCGCAATATCAGGGAAGGCAATGTCGATCCGTTCGGCCTTGCCAAGCGCTGTCGCAAGCCTGTTATCACCGCCGTGCAGGGCATCGTTTTCACCGTTGGCATCGAGCTGATGCTTGCCGGTGATATCGTGGTGGCCGCAGCGGATTCACGCTTCTGCCAGATGGAATCCAGGCGCGGCATTGCGCCACTTGGCGGCGCTCATTTCCGTTTCCTGTCGCGCGCCGGCTGGGGTGATGCGATGTACCATCTGTTCCTGTGCGACGAGTTTTCGGCCGAGCGGGCCCACGCGATCGGTCTCGTTCAGGAGGTCGTGCCGGCGGGCGAGCAGGTCGCGCGTGCGATGGCGCTCGCCGCCATCATCGCGCGCAATGCG
>NZ_JALBGZ010000666.1:0-3467 GCF_023006515.1 Bradyrhizobium sp. PRIMUS42 | reverse complement strand
CCTCTGCTTGAGCGGCAGGTCGCGGCCGCCCTGGCGCACCCATGCGTTCGGCGCGACTTCGGCGACCGCATCGACAAAGCCGTCGCGCACCTGGGGATAGAGCTGCACGTGCTGATGGCCGTCGACGAAATCAGGCGCGCGCCCGAACGCCTCCGCGAAGGCGGCGAGTTGCGCCTTCACCTCGTTGCGGAAGAATTCAGGGTCGAGCCGCCGCAAAACGCCCGCGCGCAGCAGTTTTGGAAACGGCATGAACATGTCGCCGTCGAGCGGACGAAAATGCATGGTGAGCGGCCGGAACGGCGCCGACAGCGTCACGTGCAATCCGATCGCGCAGCGCGGGCTTTGCCTGGCTGAAGCCTGAAGCGCCTCGACCTCGCTGCGCTCGATCGCCGGGCCCACCATCATCACCGAGGTGGCGTTGAGGCGGCCGCGTTCGATCAGGTCGCGGATGGCGCGGTTGACGCCCGGGCTGATGCCGTAATCGTCGGCGCAGAGCCAGATCCGCCGCAGGACCGCGGCCGCGCTCATTCGGCCGCGGTCCTCTTCGGGGCGTCCTGACTTGAAGGGTCCTGACTTGAAGCGTGCTGGGCCTTGTCGGTTTCGAAGGGCTTTTCACTGTGCTCGGCGACGAAATAGATCGGACGCGCCTTCAGCTCGGACAGGATCTTGCCGATATATTCGCCGACGATGCCGATCATGATGAGCTGGACGCCGCCGATCGTCATCAGGCCGATCACGAGCGAGGGATAGCCGGGCACCTGCTTGCCGGTCGTGAACACCTCCCAGAGGATCGAAAGGCCGAACAGGAAGGCGCCGCCGGCGAGAATGACACCGAGCAGGCTCGCGAAGCGCAAGGGTGCGACCGAAAACGAGGTCAGGCCCTCGATCGACAGGCCAAGCAGGCTTGCGGCGTTGAAGGTGGTGACGCCATGGGCTCGCGCCGCAGGCTCGTAATCGACGCGGATCTGGCGGAAGCCGATCCAGCTGGCGAGGCCCTTGAAGAACCGGTTGCGTTCCGGCAGCTGCCTGAGGGCTGCGACCGCGCGCGGCGAGAGCAGGCGGAAGTCGCCGGCGTCCTCGGGAATCTTCTGGCGCGCGCCCCAATTGATCAGCGCGTAGAAGCCGTGCACGGCGACGCGTCGCAGGAAGCCCTCGTTATCGCGATGCGCCTTGGCGGTGTAGACGACGTCATAGCCGTCATCGATCCAATGCCGCACCAGCTGTTCGATCAGGGCCGGCGGATGCTGGCCGTCGCCGTCCATGAACATGACGGCGCCGAGCCGGGAATGGTCGAGGCCGGCCATCAGCGCCGCCTCCTTGCCGAAATTACGCGACAGCGACACCACCTGGACGCCGATCGCATCGGCCGGCAATGAACGCGCAATCGAGAGCGTCGCGTCCTTGCTGCCGTCGTCGACATAGACGACCTCGCAAGCCAGCCGATAGCGCTCCCGCAAGGTCTTCGCGAGATCGCAGATGCGCTGGTGCAGGGCGGCGAGGCCCGCCGCCTCGTTGTAGACGGGGACGACTATCGACAGTCCCTTCGCGGCGGCGCTGGCCGCGGTGGTCGTCATGCCGGAAACGTCAGAGCCCAGCGTCATCGATCAAGGTTCCAGAGGCGTTCAAAGTCATCTCAACAGCATATGGTAGCTGCCGTTTGCTGTCGCAAAGCTGAACGGAACAGCCGAACGGACGTGGGGCTCACCGCCGCAGGAACGCCTCGAGCTTGGCGAACAGCGGGTTCTCCCGGTCGAACACATAGTCGAGCGAAACCACCGAGACGGTCTCGGCGCCATGCTCGCGCAGGAAGCTTGCCAGCGCATAAAGCTGCCCCGGTGGGCAGTGCAGCGTCAGCATGCCTGACGAGGTCGGTCCGCCGAACGGGGTCTCGACGCCGTACCGGCTGTGGGCTTCGCCGAGCAGGGCGGCGTCGCATTGCCGGAAGCGGGTGCGGACCTCCCGGTACTTGTTGGCCCGCGCCCGCGCTGCGATGTGATCGAGAATGACGCGCGCCGTCTCCCGCGCCTGCGGCGACCAGTCGGCCTCCTTCGACGCCACGAGATTGGCCTGGCTGCGCAGGATCACGCCGTCGTCGAGCACCCGCAAGCCGTTGGCGGCGAGCGTCGCGCCCGTCGTGGTGATGTCGACGATCAGCTCGGCGCTGCCGGCTGCCGGCGCGCCTTCGGTTGCGCCTGCGCTTTCGACGATGCGGTAGTCGGTGATGCCGTGGCTCTGGAAGAACGCGCGGGTGAGATTGACGAACTTGGTCGCGACCCGCATCCGCATGTGATGCTGCTCGCGGAAGCCGGTGGTGACGTCGTCGAGATCGGCCATGGTGCGGACGTCGATCCAGGCCTGCGGCACCGCCACGACGACGTCGGCATAGCCGAAGCCGAGCCCTTCGATCAGCGACACGCGCTTGTCGGCATCCGCGATGGTCTCGCGCACGAGATCCTCGCCGGTGACGCCGAGATGCGCAAAGCCGCGCGACAGCTGCGAGGCGATCTCGCTCGCCGAGAGATAGGCGACCTCGACATTGTCGAGGCCTGCGATGGTGCCGCGATAGTCGCGGGCGCCGCCGGCCTTCGACAGCTTGAGGCCGGCGCGGGCAAAGAAGGCTTCGGTGTTTTCCTGAAGGCGGCCCTTGGAGGGAACGGCCAGAACGAATGGCGCGCTCATGATTTTAAGCTCCCACCTTGCGGCCGATCCGGGTCAGCGCGTCCACCCAGACCGAGAAGCCGACCGCGGGGATCGGCTCGCCCGAACCGAGCTGGGTCATCAGCCGGTCATAACGGCCGCCGGCAACCAGCGGTTCGGCGCCGTTGCCCCGGTGATGCAGCTCGAATTCGAAGCCGGTGTAATAGTCGAGGCCGCGACCGAACGCGGTCGAGAAGCGCGTCTGCTTCACGTCGATGCCGCGCGCCGCCATGAAGCCGACCCGGCTCTCGAACTGATCAATCGCCGCAGCAAGGTCGAGCTTGGCATCAGTGGTGAGCGCGCGCAGCCCGGCGATGGCGTCGTCGGGATTACCTGCGATCGACAGGAAGCGCTTGAGCACGGTGATCGCCTCGCGCGGCAGCGCGCCGCCCTTCAGCGTCGATTGCTCGAGGAAGCGGTCGGCGATCTCGGCCGTGGTGCGCCCGCCGACATTGGTGGTGCCGGCGATCGACATCAGATCGGTGACGAAGGCGAGCGCCGCCTTGCGATCGGAGCCGGCCAGCGCGGCGAGCACGCCCTCATATTCGCTGGGGGACGCGGTGGTCGCGGCCGCCAGCCGCTCCAGATCCTGCTCCAGGCTGATCTTGCGGTTGAAATCCTTGACCAGGCGGCGGCGCCAGACCGGATAGAGGTCGAGCGCGTCGAGCAGCGCATTGAACAGCGCTACGTCGCCGGTGCGGATCTCGACGTCTTGGACGCCGAAGGCCGCGGTTGCCTCCAGCGCCAGTGCCAGCGTCTCGGCGTCGGCT